>DASSHD010000640.1:0-4624 GCA_035693085.1 Hanamia sp.
AAAAACAGATGTATGGTTGAACTGATTATTTTATTTTTCTTAATTCTTATAAACGCATTTATCGTAATGTGTGAAATGGCTTTGGTTTCAGCAAAAAAAAACAGACTGGAAGCAGGTGCTACAAAAGGTGATAAAAGTTCAAAGATTGCTTTGGAACTAAAAGAAAACCCCGAAATATTTTTATCAACGACACAAATTTACATTACCCTTATTTCTATTTTAACCGGTGTTTATTCCGGCGAAAGATTCAGTATTTATTTGCAACCTTATCTTGAGAAAATTGATTTTCTAAAACCTTATGCCGGAACAGTTGCTACTGTGATCATTGTTATTATTGTTACTTTCTTATCAATTCTTTTTGGCGAGTTGGTTCCTAAAAGAATCGCTCTCATGAATCCTGAGGGAATTGCAAAAGGAATTGCAAGGCTTATAAAATGGTTAAGCACTATTTCATATCCGTTGGTTTGGTTACTGAGTTCCATAAGTAACGGCATTTTTAAATTGTTCAACGTAAAGCCTAATGCAGATAACCAGGTAACTGAAGAAGAAATAAAAGCCATGATAAATGAAGGAAGTGAACTGGGAACTATTGAGGAAGAAGAAAAGGATATTATTGAAAGGGTTTTTCATCTGGGCGATAGAAATATTACTTCTTTAATGACTCATCGAACAGATATTGTTTGGTTTGATGTGAATGAAGAGCAATCGTCAGTTAAGGAAAAAATAAAAGAGTTTCAACATTCGGTTTATCCGATATGTAACGAGACTATTGACGATATTGAAGGTATAGTGTATGTAAAAGACATGTATCTGAAGCCGGACTTTTCTTTAAAAGAATTGATGCGAAAAGCGCTTTTTATTCCTGAAAATAATTCTGCATACCAGGTACTCGAAAAAATAAAAAGAACTAAAATCCATTATGCTTTTATTGTTGATGAATATGGCAGCCTGTTGGGAATGATCACTGTGAAAGATATATTAAACGCGATAGTGGGAGAGATGCCTGAAGAGGAAGATGACGAATATGAAATAATAGAAAGAAATGACGGTAGCTATTTAATAGACGGCCAAATACAGTTTTATGATTTTCTCACAAAGTTTGATAAAACTATCTGGATCAACGAAGGAGAAAACGAATTTGATACGCTTGCCGGATTCATTCTCCACGAATTAAAAAGAATTCCTACAACCGGGGATAAATTTGAATGGCGGGGTTTTGAATTTGAAATTGTTGACATGGATGGACAGCGCATTGACAAAGTTTTGGTAAAAATATCTGATGAAATAAGGAATGAGATGGAGGAGTGAAATAATTATCAGTTTTCATCCGATGAGCTAAGAACAGTTTTAATGATGATGAAGTTGGTTTAAGAAGATAGTGAGACCATAATTTGCCGAATCCCATTTTTCCTGTAATTCAGATGGAGCAGGCATGGGCGAATGCGAAAATAATCCAAGTAAAATGTCTTTGTCGCCATCGGAATCAATATCTCCCTCCTCCATAGTTAGAGACTTTATTGGTATCTTACTTTTTAATATGAAAGATTTGAAACGGAATTTATTCGAATTTACGTTTTCAAGATATACAAATGATTCATCGCGTAAAACTCCATAATCAGGGAAGAAAGCGGTGACAGCAAAATCAATATCTCCATCCTGATCAAAATCTTCTGCTATTATTTTTGTAGCGCCATATAGAGGGTAAAAAAACTTTTGCGTAAAATTATTATGACCATCGTTCAGAAATAATCTGATTCCATGAAATTTTTTCAAAATTTCAGAAAAATCAGCATTGTCGCCTTGCGCTGTTACAATATCAGGATGGCCATCATGATTATAATCCACCAGCACAAAATCATTACTTCCATAATCCGGGGAAAATCGTAAAACTCTTTTAGCGTCAAATTGCAAGTCCCTCTTCTGGAAAAAGATATATACACTTTCGTCTCCTTGAGCAAAGAGTGCAAGAATGTCTTTTTTGCCATCGCCATTCATATCCCGGATATAGAATTTTACAGCTCCCGGCATTGGCCATAGTACCTGCTCATTGTATTTTTTGTTGTATTTATTTTTCTTATAGATTGACAATGATCCCAATTTATTTCCAAAATTTGCAATTATGATTTCAGGAATTCCATCATTGTCTAAATCGCAGACTTCTCCATGAACAGGTCTGTGGAGCGAATCAAGCAATGTTGTCTGAGTATTATGAAAATATTTTACGAAAGATCCTAAATATAATTCCGTAGGATCTAAATTTCCGATTTCAGTAAAGTAAGTAGTGTCGCCATGAAAATCAAAATCTACAACAGGGCTTGAAGTTTTTATTTTTTGAATAACCCCTTTACCCATTTTCCAAATCAATACCGTTTTATTTATATTCCCAATCCATAATTCTTTTGATACGGAATCATACTTCAATCCGGTAATCATTGAACCTCGTTTATCGGAAATCTGAATATCTTTTCTTACAAATTGTTTCAATTTTCTATTGCGGTATAACCGGCTGCTATCCAGTTGATCGCTTTCAGGGGCCTTGCTTAAGATGTAATTTACAATTACATCCCAATCTTTTTGATTTATTAATGGTTGTTGTGGGAAATAATTATGTTTCTTTAGCGTATCTATTTCTGCAGGTTTTAGCCCCTTTTCCGGATTGTAATTTTGATATACAATTCCTAAACGTGCTCCCATTGCCGGCAATACATGATATTCCCATATTTCTTTTGTCAAATCCTGTGGGTCTGGCGCCTGATGGCAAATCCCGCAAACCTGCTCAAACAATACTTTTGGGTCTTCCATTTTTGTTTTTTCCGGACGGAAAGGATATGATAAAATAAAGATACCTAAAAATATAGCGGTGACGGTTGAAATTTTTATTATCATTTAGGTTAATTTCTTTTCATTGAAATAAAAAAAATTGACATTTATAATAATAGGCTCTTTTTTAATTCAATTTATTGGGTGTATTTCAAAATGTCGCCCACTCTCATCCAGGCTTTACAACTTTTTGAAATGCACTCAGTTTATTTTATAAAATGACAGAGAGTGATCTGATATTCCAATAAGAATATATTTTTCGTTGTTGATGGTTATCTCTTTTGCTGATTTAACATCTCCCTTAACAGAAAGCCCTGACGAAGTTTGCGGCACATATACAAACCCACCTTTGCCGTCTCCTCTCAACAGGCATCCATAATTGGCATCAATGCTACCTATTTTTAAACGATTGTCTGAACGATTGCCAAGTAATAGTAAATCTTTCTTCCCATCTTTATTAAAATCATCAGCGATAATTTTTGTTACTACAGAAAACTGTGCCTCAGCTGGAAGAATTTCTTTTACAAACTTGCCGTTCCTGTTAAGAAAACAAACCGTATTGCTTTCATTGGCTATAAGTTTATTGGCTTTATCCAATTGATCTTTACTGAAAATATCACTCATGGTGGCATTTGCATAATCCTTATAGCTTTTGAATTTTTGCGACATTCCCGGTAATTGTTCGTTTAATTCATCCCTGCTTACAAAAGGATAACTTTTACCGTCCATATAAAAATTTAAAAAAGGATCTATGGTACCATTATGATCAAAATCAGCATAATACATTTCAGCAGGCTCTTTTTCTGAAATATGAATCGGTGAATTTCTTCCGATATTACCTACAATAAGATCTGGTTTACCATCGCCGTCAACATCGGTAAAGTTCAACGAAAACCAAAATCCGTTTTCAGGCTGATCAAAATATTCTTTTGTTTTGTCAACAAAACCGTTTGGTGTATTTATAAAAACCATTACCGGCATCATCTCACCGCAGATAATAAGGTCTTTTCTACCATCATTATTAAGGTCTATCCATTGAGCATCAGTTACCATTCCTACAGAATCAAACGGAGTTTTTATGATGGTAAATTTGCCTTTCCCGTTATTGGAAAGAAGATAGCTTCTTGGCGTTACAGGGTACATTCCCGGAATGACTCTACCGCCTACAAAAACATCAATATCCCCATCATTATCGTAATCACAGGGCCTTACACAGGACTTACTGCTTTCGGTTAGGTTGGGTAATGCATTTGGGGCCAAAGTAAAATGTCCCGAACCATCATTAAGGTACAATTCATCCTGGAGTGCAGGTGTTCCTGGTTGAAATAATGAGTAACCTCCTTTGGCAACATACAAATCAGGATATCCATCACCGTTAGCATCAAAAAAAGATGCGGCAGAAACAGCAGAAGTGTTTTCATTGCCAATGTTTAAATTCGGGATCGGCTCAAAATTTCCTCCTGGCTTCTGTAGATAAATCTTTCCTGTTTTATTTTTATCACCGCTCACAAAAACGTCGGTAAGACCATCCTTGTTCACATCAGCTTCTGCGATCACAGGTCCCGTTTTGGAGTACATGAAAGTCAATAATAATTGTCGCTTAAAATCATCTTCGTCGAAACCTTCATTCGTATATGGAATAAATTCGCTTGCTTTTGAAAAAATAGTACGTTTAATTTCTTCTGGATTTGGCGGCATGGTATTTACAGAATCAGCATTATACTGAATCAATAATTTTTGATTTGCCGAAACATTTTCAAGCAGTTGAATTTTGTTATCAGGCCAAACAATCTGCATTGAATCT
>DASSHD010000641.1:0-2641 GCA_035693085.1 Hanamia sp.
GATGGCCTTGTCTTAGCCTTCTGAATTATCAGCCACAAGTTTTCGAATATCTTCTGCACTGGCATTTTTTAGTTCTTCAATGGACAACTGTTTACCAACTAATCCATGCCTCCCATTAAAGGCAATAAAGCATGTGTGCTCAGGCATCGTAGTTCCGTATAGATCGTTCTCCATTATAAATACATTATCCAAATGTGGATATTCAAACACCCTTGCATGTGGGGTACTTGGGGCGTTGATTTGTTTATTAGTAATAATC
Organism: Hanamia sp.; assembly: GCA_035693085.1. Taxonomy (GTDB): domain Bacteria; phylum Bacteroidota; class Bacteroidia; order Chitinophagales; family Chitinophagaceae; genus Ginsengibacter. Next base: position 260 of record DASSHD010000641.1, read on the forward strand.
AATCCAAGCTTACTGATTGTTTCTTCGTCTATGTTATAACTAATAATGTCGCTCATAATTTTATTGTTTAGAGTTATTAACAAAACGCACCGCTGAAGTGAACAAATTGCTTTTAAGCGGGCAGTTTATTCCCGGTCAGTCAGAAACCAGCTTTTAATCTGTTTACAAAGTTCAAATGTTTGGTCCATTAAACTATTACAGCATTCTCTGCACCTTTTACATAATTTAAAGGGAAGTATGAAAGGAACTTTATAATTAATGATACCTGGCCCCTAAGCATATTAGATTTTTGTTGTTCAAGGAAAGTGAGAAATTACAGTTTCCATCAGAGATAAAAATGGCCAGGAAAGATTCAAACTTCCCCGGCCATCGATAATTAAAAGGACATTGTTTTTAACTAAAGCCTATACCCTAATGAGACACCAAAGCCGGTATTTCTATACCTTGTTTCATCGCCGGGGATGTTGGTATCAGGGTTGATATTCATTAATCCCAATTGAGCTTTTAACGCTGCAGATAATTTGGTTTTAAATTCATAACCTATCATAAAGTTTGCACCAGCGTCCAGTTTTTTGAACTGAATATCTTCTGCCTCACTGGTTGAATAGTTATTGTTGAATACAACTTTCCTTTCTATACCGTTGGCGGCTTTAACCTCGCCATTGATTCCAAAGCCTACATAGGGTCCAAAGCCAAGAAGCATACTACCCATTCCCAGTGCGGGTTTGTAAATAAAATTCACCGGAACATCGATGTAGGACAGTCTCAATTTATTTCCATTGTTCAGGTCTGATCCTTTTTGCCTGTATTCAACTCCCGGTTGAAGATAAAACCCATTGGCTACCGGGAATTCGACATTTACACCCCCATTGAAACCTGTTTTTAAATTATTATCAAGCTTGTCGCCGGTTGAAGTTTTACCGTTAATGTTATTCCAGTTTACGCCACCCGTTATTCCAAACGTTGTTGGCGATACAGAATATTTTTTTGATTGTGCAAAAGCACCAAAACTTAATAAACCTGCCGTACTTAAGAGCATAATTTTACGTATCATATATTTCCATTTGATTGTTACTATAGTTATTTACTTGTTTCTTTTTTTGCATCTGCCTTCATTTTTTCATTGGCCGTTATTACAAATTCTACACGCCTGTTGGAGGCACTGCCTTCTGCTGTTTCATTTGTGGCAATAGGATCTGTCTCACCTTTACCAATTGCTGTCAGGCGGTTTTTATCAATTCCATTCTGGGTCGTGTAGTTGGCTACCGAGGTCGCACGACTTTCAGAAAGCGTTTGATTATACTGTTTGGTTCCCTTGCTGTCTGTGTGTCCAATAATCGTAATGTTGGTCTCTGGATATTTAAGCAAAGTGGTTCTTAATTTATCAAGACTGGCTTTTGCATTTGCATTAAGATCTGAACGATCATAGGCAAACAATACCTGTTCCTTAAACTTAATTACAATACCCTCACCTTCTCTTATTACTTCAGCATCGCCCATTTCTTTTGCAATTTCTTCTGCTTGCTTGTCCATTTGTCTTCCAATGATAGCGCCGCCAACACCACCAACAGTTGCACCTATAATAGCACCCATTGCAGTATTACCAACCGAGCGTCCAATAACGCCTCCTACTACGCCGCCACTTGTACCCCCAATTACAGCTCCTTTCTGAGATTTGTTCATTGTTTTACATCCTGCCAATGAAACTGCCAGCACAATAACCAATAATAGAACACTCCCTCTGATTTTTTCAAAGCGTACTTTTTTTGTTGTGGTTTCTTCAACCATTTTAGTATGTAGCATTTTTTGATTTTTATACCAGTAGAATAACTGGTAAGGGATGTAAGGTAGTCCTATAAGGCAAGTATTGGTGTTAAATGATAGCTTTTAATTAATTAATATTCAATTAGTTATAACGAGAACGAAACGCATCTTTATGAGGCTGGCCTGACACGGTTTGAGGTGGTTTGGGATAAAATAAACCTATGCCATATTTTAGGCAAAACACTTTATCAATTCATGCAAGCTGAAATGAAAAGCCTACCTTTTACTTATGCAAACCAAACCATACCCATTCTACTTCAAAGCAACAATTCTACTTTTCGGGCTTGTGTTATTTGTATACTCGCTGGCTATGCTGCGGGGTATTCTTGTACCATTTGCATTTGCATTAATCATTGCTATTTTACTCAATCCCCTGGTAAATAAATTTCAAAGTAGTGGTGTTGGAAAAGTCTTTGCAATTATTTTTTCAATGCTCATTGCTTTACTGGTGTTTGGAGGAATCATGTATTTTATTTCCTCCCAGGTTGCGGGCTTCACTGAAAATTTTCCTATTCTGAAAGAAAAGTTTTTGCAATTATTGGAACAGCTCAAGGCCTG
>DASSHD010000642.1:0-4807 GCA_035693085.1 Hanamia sp.
ATTTGACTGAGAAAATCCACAGTAGGAAATCTGGAAGAAACAGAAGATAAATATTAGTTTTTTCATCATTAAATTTTTTATAAAACTAATAAAAAACTCTAAAGATGAAAATTTAGCCACTTTTTTAAGGAATCATTAGCAATGGAATCATACAAAAATTATCTCTTTATATTATTCCAACTCTGTAAGCAGCGTTTCCGGTTTTACATCTCCCTCAAATGCTTTTTTAAAATTTCCTTTCATATCATAAACGAAAAGTGAAGGTAAGTTTCTGACTTTAAAAAACACAGGAAAGAAAAATCTGGTATCCCTTGCCATTGTTATTTGTGGGTAATCTGCAATTTTATAAATGTGATAAAACTTAATCATTTCTTTATATGGCAGATAGGTAATCATTACTATTTGAGTATTTTTAAACTCTTTAATATTCTTCAACAACATTTCTGTTTCGTGTTGGCAATATTCACAATCAGGACTGAAGATCATGAAAATAGTATTTCTTTTTTTTCTGAGGTCATTTCTTGTAAATGCAGTACTATCGGGTGCCTTATAAATTGTAAATTCAGGAATTGTAGGGAAGCGCAGATATATCGGTTTTTCCTGTGTGGAGTCTTTTTGTGAAAATCCTGAGCAGGATATAAAAGCCAATACAAAAAGAATGAATATTTTTTTCAATCGAATAATTTTTATAAAGCTATGAAAAAGCATGGAGGTGAAAAGGAGTATTCTAAATTTTATGAATTTATTCGGGAAACAATTAATAACAGTTTTATTTTACCTTTGCAACCTTAAATTTTTTTTTATGGCAACTACTTCGGATATAAGAACCGGCCTGATTCTTAAAATTGATAATAACCTATATACGGTTGTTGATTTTGGACAAAATAAAACTGCGAGGGCAGGAGCAAAAGTATGGGCAAAATTGAAAGGGGTGGATAACTCGCGTACTATTGAGCAAACCTGGAATAGCGGGGAGACAATATTTCCCGTAAGAGTGGAAAAAAGGCCTTACCAGTTCTTGTTTAAAGACGATACGGGTTATACATTTATGGACACTGAAAATTATGAACAAATAGCCGTACCCACCGAAATGGTTGACGCTCCGCAATTCTTAAAAGACGGGCAGGAAGTCTCTGTTTTAATAAATACAGAAACTGATTTGCCTATGGGTGTAGAACTGCCTGATAAAATTGTATTGCTGGTTACTTACAGCGAGCCAGGCATGAAAGGGGATACTGCTACCCGCACACTAAAACCCGCAACCGTAGAGACTGGTGCTACAGTTAATGTTCCTTTGTTTGTGAATGAAGGTGAATTGATTAAAGTAAATACAAAGACCGGCGAATACGTGGAGAGAGTGAAGGAATAAGAAACAAATAACAAAAGACAAATAACAAAAGACAGGAATACACTGTGAAGTAGAGTAAGTAATAAGAAATTGCTGATAGGAATTAAAATAAATATTTTTTTATTTACCTTTCAAAAATAGTTTCATTTTTATTTTTAATTTATAATTCAGGTATCTACATTATCTTAGCTATACTTTTTTCGTAACATAAAATAATTATCCAAAATGGACATTAAGCAAATTCATGAATTAATAAAGTTGGTTAACAAAAGTAATATTGGTGAATTGAGTATTGAACAGGAAGGATTTAAAATTTCGATTAAGCAAAAAAAAGAGCCTACTCAGCATTTTGGTTCATCGTTAGTACAGCAAATTCCCCAGGTACCTCAATTAATTCAACAAGCCCAGGCCGCTCCGTCAAAAACAAACGAATCAAAGACTGCTGAATCTCCTAAAACAGAAAACCTACTTACTATTAAAAGTCCCATGATCGGGACTTTTTATCGCCAGGCAGGCCCGGATAAACCGATATTTGTAAGTGTTGGTGATGAAGTAAAAGTCGGGCAGGTAGTTTGCATTATTGAAGCTATGAAGCTTTTTAATGAAATAGAAAGCGAGGTTTCGGGTAAAATTGTAAAAGTTCTTGTTGAAGATGCTTCTCCGGTAGAGTTTGACCAGCCATTGTTTTTGGTAGAACCTGATTAATTAACCTATGCAATAATTTACAATTGATACTCTTTCATTGATAGGACTTTAAAATCAATAAATGGGTTATATTCTAAAATTTTCAATTTAATTTATTTTGTTTAAAAAAATACTTATAGCCAACAGAGGTGAGATTGCACTAAGGATCATCCGCACTTGTAAAGAAATGGGCATCAAGACAGTTGCCGTGTATTCTACTGCCGATAAAGACAGCCTTCATGTAAAATTTGCTGATGAGGCTGTTTGTTTGGGAAGACCGCCCAGCATAGACAGTTATTTGAATATGCCGCAAATCATGGCTGCTGTGGAAATTACCAATGCGGATGCCATTCATCCGGGCTATGGTTTTCTGGCAGAGAATTCAAGGTTTTCACAAATATGTATTGACCACAGAATTAAATTCATTGGGCCTACGCCAGAGATGATAAATTCGATGGGGGATAAAATAACCGCAAAAGAAACAATGATAAAAGCGGGTGTTCCGGTGGTTCCGGGCGTGGATGGTTTGCTAAAAGATGTTGATCATGCAAAAAGATCTGCTGCAGAAATAGGTTATCCTGTAATGTTGAAAGCAACCGCAGGTGGCGGCGGCAAAGGAATGCGTGTGGTATGGGCGGAAAAAGATATTGAAAAGTCTTTTGAAGAGGCAAAGATGGAAGCGGCAGCCTCTTTTAAGAATGATGGTATTTACATGGAAAAATTTGTGGAAGAACCACACCATATTGAAATACAAATAGCCGGTGATCAATTTGGAAATGTTTGCCATCTGAGCGAGCGTGATTGTTCTATCCAACGCCGCCATCAGAAGTTGGTGGAAGAATCGCCTTCACCATTTATGACCCCGGAATTAAGGGAAAGAATGGGAGATGCAGCTATCAAAGCAGCTTCAGCTATTAATTATGAAAGTGTGGGCACAGTTGAATTCCTGGTAGATAAGCATCGCAATTTTTATTTTATGGAAATGAATACACGCATACAGGTAGAACATTGCGTTACAGAAGAAGTGATTAATTACGATCTTATAAAAGAGCAAATAAAGATAGCAGCCGGTGATAAAATTTCAGGTAGGAATTATTATCCCGAAATGCATGCTATTGAATGTAGGATCAATGCTGAGGATCCTTACAATGATTTTCGCCCTTCTCCCGGACGAATAACCGTCTTGCACCAACCGGGAGGCCATGGAGTGCGTGTAGATAGCCATTGCTATGCGGGGTATGTAATTCCTCCGTATTACGACAGCATGATCGGTAAGTTAATTACTATGGCACAAACCCGGGATGAAGCAATTGATACCATGAGCAGGGCTTTAAGTGAGTATGTAATTGAAGGAATCAAAACGACAATTCCTTTTCATCTTCAACTTATGCAAAATGAAGATTTCAGAAAGGGAAATTTTACAACTAAGTTTTTGGAAGGATTTAAGATGGTTTGAAATTACTCATTTGCATAAATATCTTTTACAAATCCTGCACAATTATTTTTTGTTTCTGCTGATTTCTGAAACTGGAACCTGATTTGCTTACATTATTGGTAAAAGCAAAAAGCTACCCAACACATGAAGCGAATCTCAAAAAAAATTTTGTTTATTTGCGCCGGAATCGCAATTATTATTTGTGTCGGTTATTTTGTGTGGCAAAAGTATAAGTATAAAATTGTAAGAGATACAGTAACCACAACAGTTGCAGAGCAAACTGACAGCTTATATTCCATTAAATATGATTCGCTTTCATTTGATGCAATTACCGGAAATGCATCTATAAAGAATATAAGAATTATTCCGGATACTACCCGTGCAAAAAAAATTAGCAGGGAAAATTTACCCGATATTTTATTGGATGTGCATATCAAATCTCTTACTCTGACTGGCGTAAAAACTGCTAAAGCATTAAAAGGAAATAAATTCGAGGGAGATTCAATTATTATTGACAATCCTGATATAACAATGTATTCAATGAGGCCATTGCAGAAAGGAACAAAAATAGAATCGGAAGCGGGGTCAGTTTATAAACAAATATTGGGTAAACTAAATCTTATAAAAGCTGAATTTGTTTTTATAAATGATGTAAATGTAAAAGGCATTAATTTTTATTCAAAAGAAAAGAATTTTGATTTTATAAATGGAAAGTTTTTATTAGAGAATGTTCTCATTGATAGCGTTCATAACTATGATACTAACAGGGTATTGTTCTGCAAGCAGGCGGCTTTCACAGTTGATTCATTTTTCTCTTATAACCATAACCGGAAAGAATTAAGTGTAAGAGATATCAATTTTCTGGGGAAACAAAAGCAACTTTTATTTGATGAAATATCGGTTGACAGATTTGAGAATGATACCAGTGCCGGTATTCGCCTTCTCGATGCAAAGACTTTAAAATTAAGTGGTGTAAACTCTAATAAAATTGTTAAGGATAAAAATATTTTTGTAGATTCCATTTTATGCAAACAGATATACGTTTATGAGTTACCTCTTCAAAATTTAAAAACCACGAAAGCGAGCAGTTTAAAAACCAATGACAGTACTGGTTTTAATAACGTATATGGTGTGGATATGAAACATCTTTATTTCCCAAATGTTACTTTTATTCCATTTGCAAAAAGCAAATTTACATTGGGTAATATTTCTATAAAGGTGAACGGTGCAAAGGCGGATCAATTCATCAACCTGGAACTACACCCCATGGATTATACAAAAGAAGCAGAAGTAAATGTGAGTAGTTTGTCTATTAAATCAAAAGACGAAGCATATAATTT
>DASSHD010000643.1:0-2877 GCA_035693085.1 Hanamia sp.
ATAACAAGAGCCAGTGTGAAGGGAAACTTTCAGGCACGGTTTCTACCTTTAAATATTGAATATTTGTTTGTTTACTGACTTACACTGATGATTCACAAACTAACATCAACCATTCAACGTTGTACCCTTCCGGATGCATCCCCTTTCATTAATCCTTTTACCTCATTGAGTGTTGCGTGATTCAGATCTCCTGGTATTGTATGTTTCAATGCAGAAGCTGCTACACCAAATTCCGCTGCATCTTTCAATTCCATTTCTGAAACAAGGCCATAAATAAATCCACTCGCAAAAGAATCTCCACTGCCTACGCGATCTACAATACGTACCTGGTATTCTTTGGTATGGTAAAATTCTTTACCATCATACACCAATGCACTCCATCCATTATCAGATGCGCTGTAGCTTTCGCGTAAAGTGGATGCGATATATTTGAACCCAAATTTTTCCTTCATTTGCTGAAAAACATCTTTGTATCCATCAAGGTTTAATTCTCCTTTGGTAACATCGGTTCCTTTACTTTTAAAGCCTAATGTAGTTTCGGCGTCTTCTTCATTGCCAATACAAACATCCACATATTGGCAAAGCCTTGTCATTACTTCTTTAGCTTTTTCTTTGCTCCACAATTTTTTTCTATAATTAAGATCAATACTTGTAGTAATTCCTTTTGCCTTCGCAGCTTTTAATGCAGCTTCAGTAAGCGCGGAAGCCTTATCACTTAAAGCCGGTGTGATACCGGTTGTATGAAACCATGAAGCGCCATCAAAGATTTTATCAAAATCAAAGTCGGAAATATCTGCTTCTGAAATAGCAGCATCAGCACGATCATAAATTACCTGTGAGGCACGCATGGAAGCGCCTGTTTCTAAAAAATAAATCCCAAGCCTCTTTCCTCCACGAGCCATAAATTGTGTGCTCACACCAAAACGTCTCAAATGGTTTATGGCTGCCTGGCCTATTGCATTGTCCGGTACTTTAGAAACAAAAACTCCCTGTAAACCATAATTACAAAGCGCTACAGCAACATTCGCTTCACCACCGCCATAAGTTACATCAAAGTTGTCGGCTTGTACAAATCTCTTATAATCGGGTGTAGATAACCGTAACATTATTTCTCCCAGAGTAATTATTTTTTTTGACATGATCTTTTGATGATTTAGTTAAAAGATGAATTAAATTTGATAAAAGTTATTTTTCAAATCTCTCTTTTATTTTTTTAAGAACAAAAATTAAATCAATAATTTTAAAAAAAATTACGATAACGATTGCGTTAAAAGTATTTCATAATCCAAATAATTCCAGTAGCATTGTTCACTTTAAAAAACATTTCCGATGAATAGAAAAGATCAATTATTAAAATTAATTTCTGAACAGGCTGTTTTACCTCTGTATTTTTATAAGGATACCGAAGTGAGTTTGCAGGTATTAAGGGCATTATACCGTGCCGGAATAAGAGCAGTAGAATATACTAACCGTGGTGAAGCCGCCTTACAGAATTTTAAAAAAATGCGCGAATTATGCGATGCGGAGTTATCCGGAATGTACCTCGGCATTGGAACAATTAAAAATGGTGAAATGGCACAGGCTTTCATTGATGCCGGTGCTGATTTTATCATTTGCCCCGGGCTTGTAGAAGACGTAGCAAAAGTCGCAGATAATAATAATATGCTTTGGGTTCCGGGATGTATGACGCCTTCGGAAATCATTCGTGCAGAAACTTTAGGCGCAAAAATGATAAAACTTTTTCCCGGTAATATCTTGGGTCCTGAATTTATGAGTTCAATAAAAACATTATTTCCCGACCTTATGTTTATGCCGACAGGTGGCGTTGATTTGAATAAAGAAAATATTGCGGCCTGGCTTAAGGCGGGCGTTTGCGCGGTAGGCATGGGAAGCAAACTCATCAGCAAGCAATTACTGGAACAAAAAGATTATTCAGGAATTGAAGAACTTGCTAAAGAGGCATTGGGCATTTTGAAGTCACTAAAATAAAATTTTCAGTAAAAATATCAGAAACGCCACTAAACCGATAATTCTTATCTCTTCCTTTTAGCAGTAAGCAAACAAATAATGCTAATTCTTATTTCAGACTAATTTTATTCTTACATCATAGGCCAAATCCCTTATTTCTACAATTTTAAATCCCTTATTCTTTATTCGAATAGGGTTTAAAATATAATTGTATTCCTCTGTGATCACAGAAGATGGAATCTTAATTATCGCTTTTTTAGATGTTCTTAATAAATGTGTTCCAAAATCTTTTGTAGAAGTAGGGGCCGGCACTATCTTCCAGTTCCCTGGCAGCGATGCTTCATCAATTTTAAATATTTCATCATCAGGAATTTCAATTGTTGTAATACTCAAGGCTCGCGGAATATCTTCAATATTTATATTTACAGTATATTCCAGCAACGACAAAGCACGGCTTTCGGAAGTATAAAGACAAGCAAAAGTTTTATGATTCCAACGGCCTCCATTTATTTTAGCGCCTTCGCCGGATAAATCGTTTGCATGTTTGGTTTTTCCAACTCTGTAAACTAACATTAAAATCTTTAAAGTGATCAGGAATAAATGCCATAGTCAATTCTTCCGATAAGATTTTTTACTTCCTCGCGTCCAAACTGATTGTCTATTAAATCATAAGGCGCCTGGCCACCCAGCGCTTTATTAGGTCTTGCCATCCATTGGTTGAAGCGATCTTCATTTTCAAATACTTCAAAACCATAAGAATACAGATCGGCCATTCCTAATATTTTTTCACTCAACCCGGAATTGAATTTTTCACCTGTTTTTTTATTTATTAATGTAGCGCGTGTAACAGAAAGAGCTTTGGCAAGCATAGTATAGTCCAAATCTGCTTTGCTTTTCAAAAGTTCTAAA
>DASSHD010000644.1:0-5735 GCA_035693085.1 Hanamia sp.
AGGCGACCAGAAAACTTCTGATAGCGCCAATGCCCTGGGCCAGGTCATGTATTCGGCATGGCGCTCATTAGGAACTGATTCCGTCCACAAATTTCCTTGCCCACCAAGAATATATTTTGGATTCACACTATCAGGTACCGGTTCAAATTGATAACAGGTATTCAGCCGCAACATGCTATAAGTAGCGGGTTCTATCAAAGGATCGCCCTGGTAAAGATCTAAATAAGTATAATTGCTGGGCGTCATAATCACCTGGTGTCCCATCTTAGCCGCTTCGGTGCCTCCTGACATACCGCGCCAACTCATCACGGTAGCTTCCGGAGCAATACCCCCTTCGAGTATCTCATCCCATCCTATCATTTTTTTACCTTTTGAAGTAATCAGCGTTTCCAGTTTCTTTTCAAAATAACTTTGTAAGCCGTCAAGGTCTGTTATATTTTCTTTTTTCATGAGCGCCTGGTCTTTGGGGTCCTTTGCCCAAAAACCTTTGTAGGCTTCATCGCCACCCACATGTATATACTTGCACGGAAACAATTCAGCCACCTGGGTAAATATTTTATCGAGCATCAGCCACGTAGAATCGTTGGCTACGCAAAGCACATTATCTTCTATTTTATAAAAGGGGCTTCCCGGGTTTACAGGATATTGTAGCTGGGTGCAGGATAAATTCGGATAAGCCGCTATCAGCGCCAGGCTATGTGCCGGCACATCAATTTCAGGTAAAATAGTGATGAAACGTTTTTTGGCATAAGCCACCACATCGCGAATATCCTGCTGTGTATAGTACCCTCCCTGCGTTGCCTTTTCTCTAGGTTGCGGGGGCAAAAATGACCACCACTTTCCCATTCGAGGCACTCGCCAGGCACCTATCTCTGTGAGCTTTGGCAGCCCCTTTATTTCAATACGCCATCCCTGATCATCCGTAAGGTGCCAATGAAAAATATTGTATTTGTATTTGGCCATTTCATCAATGTATTGTTCTACGAATTGCTTTGAAAAGAAATGACGGCTTACATCCAGCATCAGCCCGCGCCAGCCAAACCGGGGATAATCCATAATACTTACAGCGGGAATTTCCCACTTCACTGATTTAATAGCCGTTTGGCTTTCCACATCCGGTGGAAGAAGCTGCATCAGCGTTTGTATTCCATAAAAAATTCCATTAGGTTGATTGGCAGCAATGATTATATTTTTAGAAGTAACTCGTAAAGTATATCCTTCATTTCCCAAAATAGAATTCGGGGTTTTGTTGATTCTTAATATGATAACATTACTATTCGATTCTTTACCTCTTTTTGCCAAGAGATGATACCCAGTAGGCGTATTCAACATTTTTGTAAATAACGTTGCCACATCCTGCGCCTTTGAGTTTTCAACGATAATGGAGGTATTTGGTTTTAATGAGAAATAACCTTCATGTAAAGTTGCTGAAACAGGTTCCGGAATAATATGCAGTTCAGTCTGTTTGCTGTTAATCTGAGCAAAACCGAATGTGTAGATACATCCTGCAAGTAATAAGAGAAATGCTTTTTTCATGATTTTATTTATGTTGTTAAATTATTTATGCATTACAAGTTCAACTCTCCGCTCCCCAAATGCATTTCCTTCTGAATAGCATCAGGCATATAAGGACTGGGAGGCATGGGTTCGGTTTCAATTTTTTCTTTTGTTGTAATCGAAATAGTTTGAACTGGCTGTTTGTGCTGTGCAATCAACCATACATCTCCAGTACCTTTCCACGAATCAACATTATTATTTTTATCCAACTCAAAACGAAATGTATGTGTACCATTTTTATCACTGGTTAATACAAACGAATATGCGCTCCACATTCCTTTCTGATGTTGCACGGTGGTTTTTACTTCCTTGCCATCCACAAGTAACTTTCCTTCAGGAAAACTCTTGCCCTGGTAAGCGCTGTCAGGATGAAGAAAAACTACAAACCGCGGTTGTAAATCATTTTTATCTAAAGTTATTTTAGCATTCATTTCAGAACCATTAAATGACAACTTCTTTGATTGCACAATAGATGTATCATTTTTCTCAGGTAATAAAAAATCATCTGCTTTTGCTGATGTGCCATTTACTTTTATACCGGATACTAATCCCGGATTCAAAATCGTAACATGGATGCCTGATTGCAATACATTCATATCATATTGCCGGTCTCTTTCTTCTTTTAGGTTAAATGTAACTCCCGCCACCAATGGCCTCCGGGCAGAATCCAGCGGATACACTTCATAAACTGCAGATTCAAATCCGGCCAAAGGAATATCAACAGTGGCTCCTGCGGAATACAAACCAGGTGATATCCAACGGGTAGGATAAACACGTTCCAGCACCAATGAATTGGCTAAAGGGTTGATACCATACTTCGGATCTAATTTTACGTGTATGCTTTGCTGTTGTATTACCGGATTACGAACGGCAATAATGCTTTTATTGTCTTTGCAGTGAATATACCCATAAGCTTCTCCCTTGCCGGGGTCTCCTCCTACCATGTCTGTGTTTACCAAAACCGGAAAACGATTCTCCGCCCACTTCAACGATTTACTGAGTGCATTCCATTCACCTTTATCCAACAGATCAGGAGAAATATATAACTCATACATAGTAACCCCACGGCCAAAATAAAACATGGCATCATCTGTAAATTTACTTAACGGATCATCCGTCCCGCCTATCTCATTAAGGGTTCCCTTGATAATACCATGCGTCATTAAATTAGAAATAGGAAACCAATCATCCTGTTTATAAAAATCATCATACAAAACCATATCTTTATATGTCATAGAAGCATCCCGCTGATTGACAGAAGGTATATCCGCAAAACCATAATCGCCTCCCTGCATCCATATCTGGTTACCATAGCTCATCCACCAGGGGCTGAGCCAGGTACCCGAAGTAATATTCAGATACACATTCGGGTTAATAGCTCTTACCGCATTACATTTTGCAATCATAGAATCTAATATTGCCCTGCGGGAATAATAACCAATAGGATGCCCATGAGTAGGATTGCTACAGGAAAACTGAATTCCATCCCATTTAAAATATCCTACTCCGTCATTTCTAACCATGTCGGTTGTACGCTTTTGAAACAAGGCGCTGTATTTGGTTCCTGCAATGCACATCATCGAACTTTCACCGGTACCGGTAACTTCATAACCATGATCGCGCATCCAGTTGATACGATCCATCCTGAAAGAATATCCTCCGGTCGGACCATACCATACTCCAAGTGTAGTTCCTAATTTGTCTAATTCATTAGAAATAGGTTTAAGCCCATTTGGAAAAGTTGTTTTTCTTAATTGCCAATCGCTGTGATGTACATCCCAACCATCATCCAGCACAAAAGCGTCTAAATGAATACCATAAGGTTCTATCATATTTTTTTTGAACTGGCTGATAATATTCATGATATTCTTTTCATTCATGATGTGTTCAGGCGCTACATCTTTAAATGCCGGTGAACGCAAATCGTACCAACTGTTATACAGGGCATAAGGCCTGTCGGGTGCAATTCGAATATCAGGAAGGTATTTGAAGAACCAGTTTTTTACATAATGATCAGGGGAAAGGCCTTCTACTACCCATTTACTTTTGACCCAATTGTCTTTTACAATTGTTCCAACGATTTCGTTGCATGATACATCAAAAGTTTGATTGCCTGTCCGTTTTATCATAGTCGTTGCGGCAGGATATTCCACCCCAAAGAAAACACCTCCGGAAGCGAAGTCAATGGCACAGGGCTGACCAAATGCTCCTTTTTTTACAATACGATTATCCTCATCATGAGATATATTTTGTGTATTACGGGGAACCATACCCGCATTTTCATTAAGTGACTTCACCTTACCAGTACGTGAAATAATTCTGTCTAACCAATTCGATTCTTTAATAGTATCGCGAACAGACACCTGGCGGCGGGCATAAAATTTACCGGGTAAAAGTTGATAAGTAAGTTTAAGTTGAATGGTATTTTCATTGTTGAATGGTAAAAAATAAAGTTCCAGTTCTTTACCACCGTTTGCGATGTCTTTAAAATCATAAGACTGATAACGATAATCTTTTTTATTAAATGAAACCTGTACATCTGCGTTAGCCACTTTTCCCGGCGCCGACCAATCTGTCCACATCATTTTCAATGCAAAATTGCCATCCGTAGCCACTCCGTGATGTGCATTATTATATTGCGTAAGCCATGTTTCTTTTCCCGAAAGCGCATCACCCGCCAACACGCCTTTCTTAATAAAAACTTGTTGTACTACATCATTATTGGATAAAGAAAATATTGTGATGCCATCTTTTTCCTGAACGGAAGATTGCACAGGCTGTGCATAGACATATTGCGTGGACAATGCACATAAAACATAAATAATAACGGTAAACTTTTTTTGTAACATGATGTATTTTTTAATTGATTAAAGTTTTTGCCACGGATTGCACGGATTTACACAGACCTGACTGCAGCCGGAAAGTTGAAATTTGTAGCGCAAATTTATGGAACGTGAAGATTAAACCAGTAAACAAACTTTTATTCGTCATTCTTATTTTTTACCGCGGCCTGACACCAGGCATACCGACCGTATTCTATTATTTCATTTTAAAAACAGATGAAGGAATTTTCTGCGGAGCAGCGTCTTGTAATCCATACAACAGGCGCAATGTATAACCACCACCGCCTTCAATAAAATTAAGTGAAAAAAGATGCAGCCCTTTTTCCAAAGCAATTTCCCCGCTTCGTTCAATAGCACTGTGCAGGCCATCATTATCCACCACCGTTTTGCCATCAATAAATAAAACACTGCCATCATCTGAGGTAAGATAAAAACTGTAAATACCGGTTTCAGGCACGTCAATATACCCGCGATATTGCAGTCCGAAAGCAGGTGCATTTACATCTGAAGGGACTTCAATGCTATTTACATTAAAAGTTTGTGACGGCGCCACCGATGTCATATTCTTTGTATCCTTAAAACCTCCTATGTAATAAGTACATTTCAATCCATTTTGCAACATTCCTGTTGTAGTTACCGGAGGAGCGTAGTTTTCCTTTACATATTTCAGAGAATAAATATCGCCCCTGTTTCCTCCAGGAGTATAAGCTGTGAGTTTAATGGTTTCTGAATGATCAACTATATAATGTTCGGGCAATACCGGTGATTGAAGATCAGGTGATGTGCCGTCAGTAGTATAATGTATGATCAGATCTGGCAAAGGTTTTTGAACACTCAATACAGCGCTGTCAATAAAAACATTATTATCTGTAAAGCCCGTCAAATCAGGAATACGATAATGAATATGCATCATATCCCAACGATGATACTGGTTTTTCAAACGTTCAAGATACGAGGAATAATTACGTGAAGAATCTGTCCATGCTACTTCAGCCATGGCCGTCATACGCGGCATGGTCATAAAATCGGCGCGCTTTTCTGAAGGAATACGTTCCGTCCATACACAAGCCTGGATACCAATAATATTCTTTGCTGCCGATGCGCTTAACCCTTTTGGAATCGGATCAAAATGATACACATTATAAAGCGAACTTTTATCAGGGAATTGATCGAAATACAAAGGATTACCGGGCGCCATAATTACTTTATTACCATTGTTGGCTGCTTCTACCGGAGCTTTTGGTACCCAGCCGCGCCAATACATAATTATAATGCTGGAATCTACGCCGCCTTCCAACACGTCATCCCAGGCAATCATTTCTTTCCCGTTTTTAT
>DASSHD010000645.1:0-8437 GCA_035693085.1 Hanamia sp.
CCACCCGAACGCGAAGCTACGGAGCGCGCGGTGCGGGCTACTATGACATGGATCATGAAGGGCGCTATTCCCAGAGAATCGGCGAAAATCCTTTGTGAAAAAGTTATTCCCACTTTGGAAGTGAGCATTCCCAGCGTATATTTGCAAGCTCTTATCGGTTGTGACTCCCCGAGTCACCCGGCAGAAGGGCAGGTGGCCGAGTGGTTAAAGGCGACAGACTGTAAATCTGTTCTCTCACGAGTACGTAGGTTCGAACCCTACTCTGCCCACAGAGAATATCAGTTTTTTGAAATAGGATATTTGACTTCTTTCAAGCTGTTGTAGCTCAGGGGTAGAGCACTTCCTTGGTAAGGAAGAGGTCGTGAGTTCAATTCTCATCAACAGCTCTGTTTTTAAAAAGCTGAAAAAGATAATTCAAGCGGAAGTAGCTCAATTGGTAGAGCGATAGCCTTCCAAGCTATAGGTCGCGAGTTCGAGACTCGTCTTCCGCTCATGAAATAAATGTTCATACCCAAAAGGGAAGAAATATGGTTTAAAAATTTTAAAAATAAAAATTAAAAACAAACAAAATGGCAAAAGAGAATTTCAAAAGGGATAAACCCCACGTTAACATTGGCACCATTGGCCACGTGGATCATGGTAAAACAACCCTCACAGCCGCTATAACCGATATTTTGTCTAAAAAAGGTTTAGCGGAAAAAAAGAACTATGCAGATATTGACGGTGCTCCTGAAGAAAAAGAAAGAGGTATCACTATTAATACGGCACACGTGGAATATTCAACAGCGAACCGCCACTATGCTCATGTGGATTGCCCGGGCCACGCAGATTATGTAAAGAACATGATCACAGGTGCGGCACAAATGGATGGAGCAATTTTAGTAGTTGCGGCTACTGATGGACCAATGCCTCAAACAAAAGAACACATACTTCTTGCCCGCCAGGTAGGCGTGCCTCGTATTGTAGTTTTTATGAACAAAGTTGATCTGGTGGATGATCCTGAATTATTGGAATTAGTAGAAATGGAGATTCGTGAATTATTAACTTCTTACGGTTTTGATGGTGATAACACTCCAATCATACAGGGGTCTGCTACAGGTGCATTAGCCGGTGATGAAAAATGGGTTGCTAAAATAGATGAATTAATGGAAGCAGTAGATACTTACATTCCATTACCTCCGCGCCCCGTTGACCAACCGTTCCTGATGTCTGTAGAAGATGTATTCTCTATCACAGGTCGTGGTACCGTTGCTACCGGACGTATTGAAAGGGGGCGTATTAAAGTTGGCGAACCGGTTGAGATAGTTGGATTGATGGAAAAACCATTAACTTCTACTGTTACAGGTGTTGAAATGTTTAAAAAATTACTTGACCAGGGCGAGGCGGGTGATAATGCAGGATTGTTACTTCGCGGAATTGAAAAGAATCAAATCCGTCGCGGAATGGTTCTTTGCAAACCAGGAACTATTACTCCGCATACTGAGTTTAAAGGTGAAGTTTATGTATTGAGTAAAGAAGAAGGTGGACGCCATACGCCATTTTTTAATAAATATCGTCCTCAGTTTTATTTCCGCACTACAGATGTTACCGGCGAAGTAGAATTACCTGCTGGAACAGAGATGGTAATGCCAGGAGATAATACTTCTCTTACTGTTAAATTAATTGCCCCTATTGCAATGGAAAAAGGTTTGAAATTTGCGATTCGTGAAGGTGGCCGTACAGTAGGAGCAGGGCAGGTTACTGAAATTTTAAAGTAGAAATCATATCTTTGAATCCGAAATTAGCTAATTAGCAAATTTGCTAATTAGCTAATTTGGTTTTACGGGCATAGTTCAATGGTAGAATAGAGGTCTCCAAAACCTTTGATCAGGGTTCGAATCCTTGTGCCCGTGCTGAGTTGATATGATAATGTGCCAATTAGCTATTAATTACTTTCTTTCATTGGTATATTATCCATTCGCTAATTATCAAATTAAAAAAACATGAATAAAATTGCAGGCTATGTTAGAGATTCTTATAAAGAAATGATTCATAAAGTAACCTGGCCTACATGGGAAGAGTTACAGCAATCAACAATGATAGTTTTAGCTGCAACCATCATCATAACCGCTATTGTGGCTTTGATGGATTTTGTATCTAATGGAGTTTTAAAATTTATTTATTCTTTATTTCAGTAATCATGACAGAGACAGAAAACAAGGAGGAAATGCAGTCCGATTCACAAACAGAGGCCACATCGAAGGTGTCTGAAAAAGATACCAAGTGGTATGTACTTAGAGTAGTAAGCGGCAAGGAAAGAAAAGTAAAAGAATATCTTGATAAAGATATAATTCGCGAGGGCTGGGATAAAGATATACTACAAATATTCCTTCCGGTGGAAAAGGTTTATAAAGTTGTAAATGGTAAGAAGGTGATGAGAGAACGTAATTTCTATCCGGGATATGTAATGATTGAAGTAATGGATGGTAAGCTTACCGGAGAAATGGTGCAGCATTTAAGCAATACTACCAATGTTATGCATTTTTTAACTGATGGAAAAGGATCAAAGGGTGAGATTATAAGCCTGAGAAAATCTGAAGTAAATAAAATGCTGGGCAAGGTAGATGAAATGGCAGATGCGGGAGGAATAAAGATGAGTGAACCATTTATAGTAGGCGAAACAATAAAAATTATTGATGGTCCATTCAATGATTTCAATGGCGTAATTGAAGAAGTAACAGACGAGAAGAAAAAATTAAAAGTTCAGGTGAAGATTTTCGGCCGTGCCACTCCGGTAGAATTAAGCTATATGCAGGTAGAGAAAATCTCATAAAATTTTTAAGATGAATCTCGATTTACACAAAATATTATTATCTTAATCTTCGGGTAATTTTAAAATCTTGAACTAATATAATAAGGAAGCATATCACGCCATGTGGGCCAGTCGTGTTTCATATCTGCACCCCAAATATCCAACTCATAAGTAATTCCCTTATTATATAATACTCCGGCGAAGGCTCTTGAAGCATCAGGATCTTCATAATCACCACTTCCGGATAGGATATGAATATGATGACTTTTACGGATATTTTCTAAATACCAGTTATCTGTAAGATTAGGCATATAATTCATAGGAGAATTAAAATATACCTGATCATCATTAAAGCCTTTGGTGTATTCGTGCAAATCATAAACACCGCTCATCGCAATGACTCCATTTATAATGTCAGGCCTTTTTAAAAATAGATTCATACTATGTAATGCTCCAAAACTTGCACCACAGGTAATTATCGGAGTTTCCTGAGAAGTACTGTTTTTAATAAAAGGAATTACTTCATTAAAAACATAGTGATTAAACTGGTTGTGCCGGATTGCTTTGTGCTCGCCCAACATTTCATTATTGAGCCAACTCTCATTGTTGATACTGTTGATTGAAAATACTTTTATTTTTCCCCCATCAATAAATGGAGCCAGTGAATCAATTAATTGGAAACGCTCATATTCCAGATAATCGGCAGCGGCTGTTGGAACAAGCAATAAGGCAAATCCATAATCTCCGTAGGTAGCTACCGGCATGTCTTTATTAAGCGAAGGGCTATACCATGAAGTAAGTTCTCTTTTCATAAAACGTTATAATTTATTTTCGCAAAATATAGAATTATCGGGAGAGTGAAACAGGAATAAATTTTAAAATATCTTTTTAGAATTTTCGTGGCAGTAGAAGAATAAATATTAATGATTCTTATTTCTTAATTCAATTAAAATAAAAAAGCAGCCCTTTTGCTGGCTGCTTTTTCTATAGTTTATTTTTTATTATTTAGGGTTCTGCTACAATTTGTCCATGCATAGTACCAAAGTGGCCAGGGAAAGTGCATATAAAGTCATAAACTCCCGCGTCGGGAAGGGTAAAAGTAATTTGATCGCTTTGACCAGGTCCTAATAGTTTTGTATGAGCAATCACATCATCCTTCATTGATGGTGGAATGTGTTCTGTAGCTGCTGCTGAAATAGCTGCTGTTCCAAATGCCTGCACATCAGTACCGGGTTTTAAAATTACAACATTATGAGACATAGCTGCTGCAGGTAGCTTGCCTATGTTTTTAAAATCTAAAGTTATTTTTTGACCGGCTTTTACTTTAAAAAGAGTCTTGTCATACTTCATATCATCCATTCCATCAAGTTTTATATGATCCGTTACTGCCACGGTATCAATACCAGGAATATCCGCTCCAGGCGCTTCAGGAGCCGGAGTTGCTGCTGCAGCAGAGGTATCGGCAGTTGGGGTGCTTGCGCTTTCATTAGATCCACTGCCTCCTCCACACGATGCCAAAAAAAATAGCGTTGCTGCTGCGGGAACAAAAAATAATCTTTTCATGTCTTTGTTTTTAAATAGTTAATGAGAATTTTAATTAATAAGAAAGCGCAAAATTAAGAAATAAATACATAAACTTTTTTCTTCCCATCTATCGAGAAGAGGAAATAAATACGAGCCAACTATCGGCGAACGGAATATAACAAAAGAAAATAAGTATTTAGAGAAGCATTAAAGAGAATAAAAAAGCAGCCATTTTCAGACTGCCTCTTTTATTTTGTTACGGTTCTGCTACAATTTTTCCATGCATGGTAGCAAAATGTCCGGGGAAAGTACAAATAAAATCATAAACTCCGGGATCAGGAAGAGTAAATGTAATTTGGTCACTTTGGCCAGGGCCTAACATTTTCGTGTGAAAAAGATCGTCATCTTTCATTGATGGCGGAATGTGATCTGGCGCTGGTGCAGACACTGCTGCGGTTCCAAAAGCCTGCACATCAGTTCCCGGTTTTAAAATTGATACATTATGAGACATCGCTGCTGCTGGCAATTTGCCTACATTTTTAAAATCTAAAGTTATCTTCTGGCCAGCTTTTACTTTAAAGAGTGTTTTATCATAAGTCATGTTATCGCGCCCTTCAAGTTTGATGTGGTCTGTTATAGCCACAGTATCAATGCCCGGAATGTCGGCGCCAGGCGCTTCTTGAGCTGGAGTTGCTGCTGCAGCCGTTGAGGTGTCGGCAGGGGTTGTATTTGTGTTTTCATTGGATCCACTACCTCCTCCACACGATGTGAGGAAAAATAGTGTTAATGCTGCGGGAACAAAAAATAATCTTTTCATGTTTTTGTTTTTAAATAGTTAATAAGAAAGTGTCAGAATTAGTAAACCACAAAATTATCAACCGAAAGATTTTTGAATTAATTTTTGAATTTCTATCCGATTTAGTAATTTAAAACAACGTTCTTTACAGTTATTAAAATTTTAAATAATTATTGCTTTATCGGAGCATCATATTTTATGCCAATTAATTAAAGGAATGGTTAAAAGATTTTATAATCTTCCGTTAGCAATTAAAATCTTCTCTTTAGTATCAAAAAAATGTTTACTTTTGCACTCCTTTAAATTTCGGTAAGTGGCTAATGTTTTCTAAAACGCCTGATTTAAAGGCTCTCATTTTAAAATATTTTAACTAAAATATGCCTTCAACTAAAGTAGCTCCACCACAAAGAATCAGTTTTGGAAAAATTGAACATTTGGCGGAAACTCCCGACCTATTAGGAATACAAATTCAGTCTTTTAAAGACTTTTTTCAGTTAGAAACGACACCCGACAAACGTAATATCGAAGGGCTGTTTCGCGTATTTAAGGAAAGTTTTCCTATTAATGATACCCGAAATATTTTCATGCTGGAGTTTCTGGATTATTTTGTAGATCCACCACGTTATACCATTGAGGAGTGTATAGAGAGAGGTCTGACTTATGCAGTTCCTCTAAAAGCTAAGTTACGCCTGAGTTGTAACGATGAAGAACATGTGGATTTCCAGACTATTGTTCAGGACGTTTTTCTCGGAAACATTCCTTATATGACCCCACGTGGCACTTTTGTAATTAATGGTGCAGAACGTGTGGTTGTTTCTCAGTTGCATCGCTCTCCCGGTGTTTTCTTCGGACAAAGTACTCATCCAAATGGTACTAAAATATATTCTGCAAGGGTTATTCCTTTTAAAGGAGCCTGGATGGAATTTGCAACAGACATTAATAATGTAATGTATGCATATATTGATCGTAAGAAGAAATTTCCTGTAACTACTTTACTTCGTTCTATCGGTTATGAAACTGATAAAGATATTCTTGAACTTTTTGGAATGGCCGTTGAAGTAAAAGCTGACAAAAAAACATTGCACGCTAATCTTGGTAAACGCCTTGCTGCAAGAGTTTTACGTACATGGGTAGAAGATTTTGTAGATGAAGATACCGGTGAAGTAGTAAGTCTTGAAAGAAACGAAATAGTGCTTGAAAGAGATACTATTTTAGATGAAGATAATATCGCTATGATTCTTGAACTTGAGGTAAAGAGCGTATTTATTCAGCGTGAAGAAGTAAGCGGCGACTATGCTATCATTTATAATACTCTAAATAAGGACACTTCAAATAGTGAGATAGAAGCGGTTCAGCATATTTATCGCCAGTTGCGTGGAGCTGATGCTCCGGATGATGAAACCGCAAGAGGTATTATTGATAAATTATTCTTTAGTGACAAGCGGTATGATCTCGGAGAAGTTGGCCGTTATAAGATCAATAGAAAACTAGGATTAGATTACCCAATTACTAAAAAGGTTTTGACTAAAGAAGATATCATCGCTATAATTAAGTATTTGGTTTTATTAACTAATGCCAAAAGCGAAATTGATGATATTGATCATCTGAGTAATCGCCGGGTACGTACAGTTGGTGAGCAATTATATGCTCAGTTTGGTGTAGGGCTTGCACGTATGGCGCGTACCATTCGTGAGAGGATGAACGTCAGGGATAATGAAGTATTCACTCCTGTAGATCTGATTAATGCCAGAACGCTGTCTTCTGTTATCAATTCATTCTTTGGTACTTCTCAATTATCTCAGTTTTTGGATCAGACCAATCCTCTAAGCGAAATAACTCATAAACGTCGTATTTCTGCACTTGGGCCTGGAGGCTTAAGCAGGGAACGTGCTGGTTTTGAGGTGCGTGACGTTCATTATTCGCATTACGGTCGTCTTTGTACAATTGAAACTCCTGAAGGACCAAATATCGGATTGATCTCAACTCTTTGTGTTCATGCCAAAATAAATGAAATGGGTTTCATTGAGACTCCTTATCGTAAAGTGCATGATGGCCATGTGGATATGAAAAAGGTATTTTTTCTCAGCGCAGAAGAAGAAGACACAGCAAAAATTGCCCAGGCAAATGCGCCACTTGATGATAATTCTAATTTTATCTATGATAAAGTAAAATCCCGTGAAACAGGAGATTTCCCTATTCTGGATAAAAACGAAGTAGAATATATGGATGTGGCCCCTAACCAGATTGTAGGTTTGAGCGCTTCATTGATTCCTTTTCTGGAACATGATGATGCCAACCGTGCTCTGATGGGTTCTAATATGCAACGCCAGGCCGTTCCATTAATTTTGCCGCAAGCGCCTATCGTAGGTACAGGCCTGGAAGGAAAAGCAGCGCGCGATGCAAGGATTCAGATTCATGCTGATGGGGATGGAGTTGTAGAATATGTAGATGCAAATGAAATTCATGTCAGATATAACAGGAACCATGCACAAAAAATAGTAAGTTTTGAAAATGATTTGATAGTATATAAACTAACGAAGTTTATTAAAACCAATCAAAGCACTTGTATCAATCTGCGCCCTGCTGTGAAGAAAGGACAGACTGTAAAATCAGGCGATTTTCTTACTGAAGGGTATGCAACAAAAGATGGTGAATTAGCATTGGGCCGTAATCTTAAAGTGGCTTTCATGCCATGGAAAGGTTACAACTTTGAAGATGCAATTGTTATAAGTGAAAAAGTAGTAAAAGAAGATTTGTTTACATCAATTCATATTGATGAGTTTGAACTGGAAGTACGGGATACTAAATTGGGTGAAGAAGAATTGACGCCTGATATTCCAAATATCAGTGAAGAAGCAACAAAAGATCTTGACCAAAATGGTGTGATAAGAGTAGGCGCTCATGTAAAAGAGGGAGATATTATTATTGGAAAGATAACTCCAAAAGGTGAAAGTGATCCTACTCCTGAAGAAAAATTATTACGTGCAATTTTTGGCGACAAAGCAGGCGATGCAAAAGATGCTTCTTTAAAAGCCCCAAGCGGTACTGAAGGTGTTGTAATAGATAAGAAATTATTCCAACGTGCCAGGAAAGATAAAAGCGGTAAAGTAAAAGAAAAGGGCATTTTAGAAAAGATAGAGAAAACTCATGAGAAAAATGATAGCGATCTGCTTGAATTGTTGATCAGCAAGTTGCTTGTTTTATTAAAGGAGAAAAATTCTGCGGGAGTAAGCAACAACTTTGGTGAAATGCTGATTGGCAAGGGCGCGAAGTTCACTGCAAAGAACCTCGGGAATATTGATTATCAAAATGTAAATCCATTGGCA
>DASSHD010000646.1:0-13481 GCA_035693085.1 Hanamia sp.
TTTAAAGACTTTGCCCAAAAGAGTTTCATTCAAACCTTTATCGTATAGATCTGCAGTGTCAAAATAATTAATTCCATTATCAATTGCTGCGTCAATAATATTATTAAAGTCTTTTTGTTCCGGTTTTAAAGACATACAGCCAAAACCTATCTTACTTATATTGAGATTGGATTTTCCGAGAAGTTGATATTGCATGGTGTTTTGCTTTAAAGTTAAGCAAAAAAATATGCACTCGAAATCCTTGCCAATCGAAACCTGAAGGATTTATTTTTTATATTGAGATGAAGTTAATTTTATAACCATTAAACGGGTTAACAGACGAGGTAAAAAAGTCACTAAAAATTTCTGATGACCGGATATAACTGTATTCTTTCCTTTTAAAAAGGCTTCGATTCCAACCTTCGCACTATTCTCCGGCGTATCAAATTTTTTGGATTCATAATTGGGAAAAGGACTGTTAGCAACCTTTGCAAAATTAGTTTTGGTTCTGCTCGGGCACAAACAGGTAACAGTAACATCTGTTTTTAAAAGTTCTCCAAATAATGATTCTGAAAAATTAAGTACATAGCTTTTTGAACCGGCATACACCGCTGAAAAAGGAATAGGTAAAAACGAGGCAGTAGAAGCTACATTAATGATTCCCCCGGAATTCTTTTTCTTCATGGAAGGTATATATAACCAACAGAGTTCTGTTAAGGTATTGATGTTTAATTGCAGCATAGACTTATACTTATCGAATTCATAGTCTTCAAAATTTCCAATTGCTCCAAAGCCTGCATTATTTATAAGCACATCTACTTCCAGTTTTAATGAAGATATTTTATCAAATAATTCCTGTGCTGCATTTTCTTTTGCCAGGTCCATTGCTATAGGAATGCATTGAACAGAATATTTTTGCCTGATACTTTGAGCCAGTGTTTGTAAATCATTTTGTGAACGCGCAACAATGATAAGATTCGCTCCTTTTTCAGCCAGTTGATTTGAAAATGCTTCACCAATTCCCGAGGAAGCACCGGTAATTAAAACTGTCTTTGATTTAAAATTCTTCATTAAATTTTTAAAAATTAAATAGATTTAAGAAATAAGAAAATCCTTTATTTGTTGCTCTGCTGTATCAATCTTCCAGCTCGCTTACTCTCACACTTCTATTAAAGCTTTCTGCTAACGAGATAAGTGTTTCGGTACGTTCAATACCTTTTATTTTTTGCAGATCATCATGCAATACCTTGCGCAACTGGTTAATATCTTTACAAACAATTTCTATGTACATACTATAATTTCCGGTGGTATAATTGAGCCTGATAATTTCCGGAATTTTTTCCAAATCTTTAGCCACCATATCATACAACGAACTTTTTTCAAGAAAGATGCCTACAAAAGCTGTGATATCATATCCAAGTTTGCTGAGATTTACTTTTAATCTTTTACCTTTGACAATGCCGAGTTCTTCTAATTTTTTGATGCGAACGTGAATAGTACCACCGCTCACAAAAAGTTTTTTACCCAATTCAGCATAGGGTGTCTCAGCATTTTCCAGCATTTCCTGAATGATGCTCAAATCCAGTTTATCAATATTAAATTTTGTAGCCATAATATTTTTATTTTAGACATCGTTTACAATATTACTAAATTATTTGAATATTATCTAAATTTTATTTATTTCTATTAAAATACTTTTTTATTAAAGTAGTTATTATTAGATTTGCATCATATTAGTTCTTAAACATTGTGGGGTGATGAAATTTTTGGCAGACATGCCCTCTTGTCTCGGGGGTGAGGATCACAGGATAAACATAGCATAGAGCCGTCCCGATGAAAATCGGGATGACCAGGGTCGACCACTGAACTTTGTGCTACGGCTAACTGCCTCGTGAAGGTTCGAGCCCTTCCCCTACAGCTTTTTCATTTTGAAGCCCTTACGAAATAATTTTTGCAGGGGCTTTTTTGTGGTTTGATATCAACAAACTTTTCTCCGAAAAAACATTACTTAAAACTATCTTGCAACCTGTTTTTTTCTCACAAATCAGAAATAAGTTTTTTTATTCATCTGGAATAATTTCCTTTAATGTTCAGTATTATTACCGGTAGTATTATTTTAAGTCTCCTTCATGCTACGATCCCTAATCACTGGTTACCCGTAATTGCTATCGGTAAAAAAGAAAACTGGTCAGTCAGAGAAGTTACAGAAGTTACTTTTATTTCGGCAATTGCTCATGGTGTGAGTACGGTAATAATAGGAATTATCCTCGCTTTCATTGGGGCTCAACTGGCAGACAGAATTGAATATTTTACTCATTTTATAGCTCCAACAATTTTAATTTTATTAGGAATACTGTTTATTTATCGTCATCATATTCACAAACATTTTCATCTTGATGATAGTATTAAAAAGAAACATTCTAAAAAGAAAATTATTGTAGCATTGGTATTGGCAATGTTTCTGTCGCCTTGTATGGAAATAGAAGCTTATTTTTTATTAGCGGGCACACAGGCTGGCTGGCTTATCTGGTTCATCGCTTCTTTGTATTTAATAATTACTACTTTAGGGATGGTTACGTTGGTGAGATTTGCTTACCTCGGAATTTTAAAATTAAATTGGCACAAGTTGGAGCACAACGCAGGAATAATTACCGGAATTACTTTGGTAGCAACAGGTATTTTGGCATTTTTTATCCATTGAGTATTCCAAATAAAATCTGGTTGGATTTCAGCTTGTTATCATTTCTTTGCACTTTTCTTTTTACCGCTTAAGTTTGCATCTATTTTATAAAAATGAAAGTTACCGATCATATAAAAGAATCAAAGGGAACCGGGATTTCTTTTGAGATACTGCCACCTTTAAAAGGAAAAACCATCGAGTCTATATACAACCATTTAGACCCGTTAATGGAATTTAATCCTGAGTTTATCAATGTTACCTATCACAGAAGCGAGCAGGTTTTTAAAAAAAGAGCAGATGGTTCATTTGAAAAAGTGGAAATACGCAAGCGCCCTGGTACTGTAGGTATTTGCGCGGCTATAATGAATCACTATAAAATAGACGCCGTGCCTCATTTGATATGTGGTGGTTTTAATTTGCAGGAAACCGAAAACGCTCTAATTGACCTCGCGTTCCTGGGAATTGATAATGTGTTGTTGCTCCGCGGAGACGCTGCAAAAAATGAAACTGTTTTTGAACCGGAAAAGCAAGGACACTCTTATGCGATTGACCTTTTAAAACAAGTGGCTAATCTGAACAATGGGATTTATCTGGAAGACGATATTCGTGATGGATATAAAACCAAATTCTGTATTGGTGTGGCAGGCTATCCGGAAAAACATTTTGAGGCACCTAATCTGCAAAGCGATTTGCGTTATTTAAAAATGAAAGTAGATGCGGGTGCAGATTATATTACTACACAAATGTTTTTCGACAACAAAAAATATTTTGAATTTGTAAAAAATTGCAGGGCTATCGGGATTTCAATCCCGATTATTCCAGGTTTAAAACCCATTACTTCCAAAAAACAACTCACGGTATTGCCTCGCACTTTTCATGTGGATATTCCTACTGAATTGAGTAATGAAATAATAAAATGCAAAACAGACGCAGAAGTAGAAATTGTAGGTACAGAATGGCTGCTTGCCCAATCTAAAGAACTCAAGAAAGAAGGAGTACCTGTATTACATTATTACACTCTGGGTAAACCCCATGTGATAGTGAACGTTGCTAAAGAAATTGTTTAGGCCCCTCTGCCTTACCCTCCAAGAAGAATTTTTAAAACAAAAAAGGCTGCCAACAATATTGCTGACAGCCCGTTCTGCTTCTGCTCAAAGAATTTTATAGACCAAGAGGAATACCTAATGAAATACTTACAATGCGATATTTATTTTTATTATCCGAACTATTATTAGTTTGGGTAGAATTAATTTTAGCCAGGCCATATCCATAATTTACTTTTAATAATATTTTCTTCAGATCTATTCCGGCTCCCAGGTTTACTCCGTAATCGAACTTTTTTAATTTGTCATAGCTTGCTTCTTCCTGTTGTGAAGTTGTTGGATCGTCATTATTAAACCGGATAGTGCTTGTAGAATTAGATTTCACTCCGAGAAAACTAGTTTCTATTTTAGTTTTTCCTCCTATTCCCATTGCAACATAAGGGCCTGCATTTATAAAAATATTGTTTTTATGTGTAAGGGGTAATCGAAGAACAAAGTTTACCGGCAACTCAAGATAAAGCGGATTAAAATTGGCTTTTACATAATTATCTTCGGTAGATGATGTAAGATATGAATTAGATTTAGCGCCTCTGCCATCAACAAGTAATCCGGCTTCCAGGGCAATTGGCTCATTCTTATTAGACCGCGCCATTATGCCTGCATTAAAAGTGGTAAGCAAGTTGTTGTGTTGTGTGCCTCCTGTATTTGTTGTTGTGATGTTAGCAAGGTTCAATCCTCCCTGGACATAAATTTGAGATTTAGCAGTTGTAAATACCATAGCACATACCACTACTGTCAATAATTTTTTCATAACTTAATTTTAGAATTTAATGAATTTTGGTAAGGCAAGTTTTCAAAAACTTTGCCAATACTTCTAAATGAAGAACTTAAAATATAAAAACTTTGCTAAATATTTTATTCTCAATAAAATATTAAAAGTCGCTTAATGGGATTCCAAATGAAATACTTGCTGTACGAAATTTATTTTTATCGTTCGAAGCCAAATCTATTTGACCTGAATTAACTTGAGCCAAACCCATTCCATAATCCAATTTGAATAGTAAGGTTCTAAAATCTAACCCCGCGCCAAAGTTGACACCATAATCAAACCTTTTTAAATGTGAATATGCCTGGTCAAAAGGATTAGTAGTGGTGGAATTGGAGAATTGAATATCTGTTTTAGCGCTTAAGTTGACACCCCCGATATCTCCGTTTAACTTTGATTGTCCTGCAAGAGCCATAGCTACATAGGGGCCTGCATCCACAAATAATTTTGTCTTTTTTGGAAACGAAAAACGATAGACCAAATTAGCCGGAACTTCCAGATAAAATGGATTAAAATTTACTGTATAATTATCCTCATTAGATAAATTAACTTTTGATTTTGATCCTTTCCCTTCTATTGACAAGCCTGTTTCAAAATCTAATGGGCCTACAATACGAAACCGGTCTAAAATTCCCGCGTTGAAAGTTGTGAGCGAAGTGTTTTTCTGGGTTTCGCTTGGCTGGTTTGTTGTTATTTTGGAAAGGTTTATGCCGGCTTGAATATATATCTGAGATAGTGCCGTTGTACATAATGCTACAGATAGTGCAATAAAAAATAATTTTTTCATACTTGAGTTACAAATTTCTAATTGAAGATTTCTTAGAGACATTCTTTTTCAAATGCTGTACTAATGCGAATACAAATGAACAATATTAAAATCTAAAATATTTGCTAAAACAAAATTAAAGGAAGAATATGACGGAGATATGATGGATTTAAAGATCACTTTAATATTTCCTGCAAAACTTTCTCATTCACTTTTACAGGATATTTCTTTTCTAATTGAGCAACCCATTTTTGCTCCAGGAAATTTTGATAATCATTGATCACAAGACCTCGTGAATCCTCAAAATCTCTTTGCTGATGATCAGGATAAAGTTTAATTATTTTGGCAAAAACCGCTGTACCATCTGTCTTATTGATAACTGGCAGGGTTATTAATCCTTCAGTAAAATGGGTTCTGCCAACAACAGGAATTTGCCCCAACTCGTACCTGCCCGAATCTGCCTGCACGTGACTCGGATCCTCGCTTAAGATTTCTTTCCAGGTTTTCCCCTTTCGTAATTGCTCTATACTTGTTTTGGCAACCTCTTTATTCGAACATGTAAATATGATTGCATCTCCGCTCGAGTTCCAAAGATATTTTTCTTTGTGTTGATTGTAATAACTGAGTAACCCCGCACTATCATCTGATGCTTTGCCCCACACTTTACGCTGCATTACCTCAAAAAGCATATTACCTTCTTTGAATTCCCTGATTTGGTTCTTAAAAGCCGGACTAAAATCTTCAAGTCTTGAAGCATAATTGGAAATAATAGAAGCGTCAGTAAATTCAGGAAACAATTCTTTATATGAGCCGTGATTTCCACCCGGAACTGTTTTATTATTATTTCTTAAATAAAGGATCCAGTCGCGCACTTTTACATTTGCTTTATTGTTGAAAGTAAATAAGATTGTATTTTCATTCACTTTGCCAACGGTTACGTTTTTATTTTCCAATATAGAACTATCACTCACACCCCATAAATTTTCTTCATTTAAAGGCATTTTTTTAAAACCTGTTTTAGGCAAAATTTCTGTAATGAATTTCCGTTTGGCAATATTAATACGGTTGTGGTTTAGAACCTCTTCTTTCAGATTATTCATGAATGTTTCATCATTTTTTGTTTCCGGAACAGGTGATGCGGAAATACGTTTGATGATGTGATAGCCGAATTTTGTTTCAAACGGCTGTGAAATTTCTCCGTCTTTTGTAAGTGCAAAAGCGTGATCTTCAAAAACCGAATCATATTTAGCGGTCCCAAATTCAGGAATCAACCCGCCATTCATAAAAGTACTTCTATCATCGCTGAATTGTTTGGCCATTGCAGCAAAGTCAGCACCATTAATTAACGCATTATAAACGGAATCGGCTAATTTTTTTGTTTCCTGTCTCGGAATAATGAATCCTTCAGGCACTGCAAACAATATCTGAGCTAACGTTATTTTACCTACGGCATGCCGTTCTTTAATATTTTTAAAAATATACCAACCTTTTTTAGTTTTAAACGGAATGCCTGACTGACCTGGTTTTAATCCATAAACAATATTTTCAAATTTATATGGCAACGAAAAAACCGTTATAAAACCCAAATCAGATTTTTGTACGTTAGGAGTATTTTTATTCACTTCAGCAAAAATTTCTGAATCGCTTTTATTGGACTTTAATAATTGATCAACCTTGCTGATAGTATTATATGATTTAGAAGAATCACCAACCTCCGGGACAAAATAATAAACCACATGAATATCTTTTTGACTGCGTTCAAAAGCTTCATCTATTAATTTATTTACTTCATTTGTATCTTTTAAATAATGATTCTGTACCTGGTTACGAAAATTTTCAAGATCAGCTTTAAGAGAGGGTAGCGTATCAAGTTGCATATCTTTGGCAGCCTGTACTTTCAACTTGAATTTAATGTACAGGTCAAGATAATTCCGCAATCCCTGTGAACTAACTGTATCCGAGGTTTTATTTTTGTTATAAGCATTTAAGAATTCAGCTTTGCTTACTGAATATTTGCCATAAGAAAAAAGTGTTTGTCCATAAGAAATGATAATAAAAGAATTAAGAACAGACAGTAGAAACAGTTTTTTCATTAAAGTATAATTTTTTATAGGATAATATTTCCCCAGTATCCTGGATTTTTTCAGTGAAATTATTTCATAGCATTACTGACCGGTTTTGATGATTGGTTTTTTATTTTTACCTGGAGTAAATCATTTATTTGCTCCAGCGTTAATTTTTTGGCAATAATTTTTTTGTCTTTATCCAAAAGATATAAAGTAGGCGTTTGTATTACATCATACAATTGCTTGTAAGATGGCTGTTTGGCGGCTTCTACTATTTTTCTCTGTGCATCAGTTTCGTAAACATTAATCCAGTTTCCCATGTGGTGTTCTTTAATAAATTGAACCCACTGGTCTTTATCTTTGGTTTCTGTAAGCACGCCGTACATTTTTACACCTTCCTTTTTCCATTCGGCATTATAAATCGAATCGAGACGAGGCACTTGCACACGGCAATGGCCACACGTAGGATCCCAAAAACAGATAACGACATAATCCGATTTGATATTATACAGAGGCATTTCCTTTCCTGTAGAATCAACCATTTGAAGGTTGGCAGCCTGCTCCCCAATCAGATTAGACATGAGCATGTAAGCCCTGTTTGAAATAGTGGTCAATTGCTTTTTGTTCAACCATGTGGAAACTCCTTTCGAATGGTACTTTTCAAAAAGATGTACAAAAACGGCATCCTGTCCCATATATTTAGGATTGATATACTCATCCGTAAGCCAGTTGAGTAAGAATTTGTACATTTCAGGAGAAGACCTTGCCAATAACAATAAATAATCTGATTCTTTAATGATAGAATCCGGAGCCTGCGAAACCACATTCCTGAAATATTGCTCTACTTTGGGCAAAAAGAATGGCGTACGGATAATACGGTCATCCATAAACGTAATTCCGTCCCAATAATGCTTTTTATAATAATTGTAATTATCCAGTGAATCCTGATGTGTTGCAGGATGCGGGTTCGGAACTTTCGGTTCTTTCATGCTCGTAAGTAGTGCTGCCAGCATAGATTCGGGATGTTCCTTAATCATTTTATCGCGATACTCATTTAATTCATCATTAAGTTCCTTATATTTTCTTTCGTGCAACGCACTGTCTTCTTTGGTTTTTGAGCTTTTATATGCTTCTATTTCTTTTTGCAAAAAGATACCTTTGGAAGCTACATATTTTTGATATTGCTGAAAGAGAATGTTTTCCGGGGAACCTGTCACCTCTGTTTTGTGGATAAGGTCTGTTGTATCTGCTTTGATTGTGATAAATTGCTCTTTGTCAACCAGAAAGTCATACAATTTATTTTTGCCCGGAAACACAATTGAATAAATCCCCGGAGGAAGTTTCTCTTTACCTTCAAATACTGCAATACCTTTGGAATTTACAATTGTAGAATCCTGTATATTCATGTTTTTACCATAATAATATGTGAGGTAAGCAATGCCACTTTTATAATCGGGAGTTTGCAAGGTGACCTTGTAGCCCTGTGCATAAGATGATAAAAATGCAAACAGGAATAAAAAAAAAGTAGAAATTATTTTCATTTGATCAAGAGAATAAAAAACAAAAATATTCAATTTGAATTGTAAACAAAGATGCTGTAAAATCCTTAACATTTTTATTACCCTTTAATAATCAATCATAACATCGTTTAATTTTGCCACTGTGAAAAGAAAAAAACAGGTTATTGAAAATGTCGCCGTTACAGGTTATGCAGCCGAAGGCAAAGCGCTTGCACGTGTTGATGGCAAAGTGTTTTTTATAGAAGGGGCGGTTCCGGGTGATGTAGCAGATGTGTTGATTACAAAAAATAAAAAAGACTGGGCCGAAGGAAAAGCTATTAAAATAAAAGTATATAGTTCTGAAAGAGTGCAACCTTTTTGTGTTCATTTTGGAATTTGCGGTGGATGCAAATGGCAAATGCTTCCTTATAATAAACAATTAGAATATAAAGAACAGGAAGTAAGGGATGTGTTTCAAAGAATAGGTAAATTGAAAGATATCACCGTGTTACCGATTTTAGGTTCTCAAAAGATCATTCATTATAGAAACAAGCTGGAGTTCACTTTCAGCAATAAAAAATATCTGACCCATAATGAATTTAAAGAAATGGGTGATAATGAATGGCCGGGTGGGGCGCTTGGGTATCATGTTCCCAGGTTGTACGATAAAGTTATTGATATTGAAGAATGCTGGCTGATGGATGATGTAAATAATGTTATCAGGAACAGCCTTCGCGAATTCACTCAAAAAAATAATTATAGCTATTATGATTTCAAGGAGCATAAAGGATTTTTGAGAAATGTTATTATCAGAAACTGTACTACAGAAGAATTAATGGTGAACCTGGTTTTTGGATATGAGGATAAGGGCTCAAGAGAAAAAATTTGTAATTATTTACTGGAAACAGTCCCTCAAATCACTACATTAGTGTACACTATAAATCCAAAATGGAATGATAGTTTAAATGATCTTGAACCGGAAACCTATTATGGCAAAGGCTATGTAACAGAAAAATTAGGTGATTATTATTTTAAAATTTCTCCAAAATCTTTTTTTCAAACCAATACCAAACAGGCAGAAGTTTTATATAATGTGGTAAAAGATTTTGCAGCGCTTACAGGTAAAGAAATTGTTTATGACCTTTACTGTGGCACAGGAAGTATTGGTATTTTTTTAAGTAAAAATTCTAAAAAAATTATAGGAGTGGATGTCATTGAAGAAGCCATCAATGATGCTAAAGAAAATGCAAAGCTTAATGATCTCAACCATACTTCTTTTTTTTCGGGCGATGTAACAGAAATATGCAATGATAAATTTTTTGAAATACATGGCCGCCCAGATGTAGTAATCGTAGATCCGCCGCGTGCAGGTCTTCATAATAAATTAATCAATAAATTAATAGAGATTCAATCTCCAAAAATCGTTTATGTAAGTTGTAATGTGGCCACTCAGGCACGCGACCTTCAATTGCTCAATGAAAAATATACTGTTGATAAAGTTCAACCAGTAGATATGTTTCCGCATACGCATCACATTGAGTGTGTGGCTTTGTTGAATTTGAAAGAAGAATAATTTAATTGTTACCCGGGATTTGATTAATGTTTTTGCAACCATTTGAAATTAGTTCGTGTAAACAAAGAAATAATTGAGATTTACCTATACTCTTTAAAGAGATAAAATATTTATAAAATACAATTCAGCAAACGAAGAAATAACTGAAATTCCTATTTTTCTGCAAGGTCAAGGATCAAATTAGCGATCAACCCCGTCCATCCGGTTTGATGGCTTGCTCCCAATCCACGTAATGTATCCCCGTGAAAATACTCGTGAAATAAAAGAAGATTTTTATTTTCCTCTTTCTTATAAAACCAATTGTAAGACCCGTAAGTGAGCCTTTCGTTCTGGTCGTTTTTTTCAAAAATGTGCAGAAGCTTTCCTGTGAGAACTTTACAAACTTCTGCGAGGCTAACAAAGCTGCCCGAACCTACAGGGCATTCTACTTTTAAATCCTCTTCATAAAAATATCCGAACGTTTTAAAGGCGTTGATGAAAAGATAATTAACTGGCATCCACACCGGGCCTCGCCAATTAGAATTGCCACCAAACATCCCCGAGGTAGAATCGCCGGGGTCATATTCGATAGAATAACTACTGCCGCCATAATTTAAAGTATAAGGGTTATTCTGATAATGTTTTGACAAAGCCCTGATACCTCCCTCAGATAAAAATTCTGATTCGTCCAATAATTTTTCACACAAAAATTTCAATCTTTCTTTGTCAACAAGAGATAGCAAAATACATTCATTATCTGCTTTGTCGTGGCTGGGTAAATATAAGTTATTGGCCGCTCTATAATTTTGAAACCACTTCATTCGTTTTGTGAAATCCGGAAGTTTGTCAAAAACTTCTTTCCCAATAACTGTTACAGCAAATAAAGGAGAAAGGCCTATCACCGAGCGTATTTTTAGAGGAAAAGCATCTGATTTATTGAGAGAAAGGACATCATAAAAAAACTTGTCTTCATCATCCCACAGGCCAAGTTCGTTCAAGGCTTCCGCAATAATAACAAAGTGCTCATAAAACTTGGTGGCGGTATCTTCAAAAGAAACGTCATTCATTGCTATTTCAAGAGCAATATTCATCATGTCTAGAGCATACATTCCCATCCAACTTGTGCCATCAGCCTGCTCCAGAAGCATGTTTCCCGGAAGCATCATACTTCGGTTAAAAAGCCCGATATTGTCCAGCCCTAAAAAACCACCTTCAAAAATACTATTGCCATCCGCATCTTTTCTATTGATCCACCAGGTAAAATTGATGATCAGTTTTTGAAAAATACTTTTGAGAAAAACCATATCAGTTTTACCATATAATTTTTGCTCTGTTTTGTAAATACGCAAAGCCGCAAAGGCATGGAGTGGTGGATTTACATCATCAAAATTCCATTCGTAAGCCGGCAATTGGCCTTGTGGGTCCATATACCACTCACGCATCAGTAAGGTTAATTGATGCTTGGCAAACGAAGGGTCTATTATTGCCATTGTAATACAATGAAAGGCTGTATCCCACGCGGCATACCAGGGATATTCCCAGTTGTCGGGCATTGATAGAATATCCTGGTTCTTTAAATATTTCCATCGCGAGTTTCTTCCATTTTTGCGTGTTTCTGAAATTGGAGTGATACCATCGCCGGTATTGAGCCATCTTTCCACATCATAATGATAGTATTGTTTGTTCCATAACAAACCTGCGAAAGCCTGGCGTTGAATATTTTTCTGATCGTCTGTACAATTTGCCGGATGTATTGCTTCATAAAAATTATCAGCTTCCTTTTTTCTTACACTGAAAATATCTTCAAAATTTTCAGGAAAAGAATCGTTGGTTTCATTGTTTGTAAGCCGCAAAAAAATACTTTGAGATTGTTTGGGTTCAATTTCCAAATGAAATACAGGAGCGCATTTGGTACCTTCTTTTTTATCTTTTAATTTTTGAAAATTATTTCCATTAATAATAGCCTCATGAAAATCGTCTTTTACAAACTCACTTGTATTTGGTTTCTGAAAAAGCCTTTCAAAATTAGTTTCATTTTCTGTAAAGAGAATATCTGAAGTTTGTTGAAAATATAGATAATAACTTCCCAAAGAGTGATGTTCAGCCTTAACAGATTGATTATTTATAAAAGTAATTTTTGGTTTATCTATGTTCGCTTCGTATTGCCAGTCATTATAGAACCATAATGTGGGCAAAACGGTAAGTGGTGCTTTCTCATTTCCCCTGTTGGCAATTTCTATTTTTATGAAAATATCATCATCGTTATTTTTTGCGTATTCTATATACACATCAAAATATTTATCATCGTTAAATACGCCTGTATCTAATATTTCATATTCAGGTTGTTCTTTATTCCTTGCCTTATTCGTATTGAGAAGATCAAGATATGGGTACGCTTCCTGGGGATATTTATACAAATATTTCATGTAATAATGCGTAGGCAAATTATCAAGGTAATAATATAATTCCTTGACATCTTCGCCATGATTTCCTTCCTGATTTCCTAATCCAAAAAGCCTTTCTTTTAAGATAGGATCTTTACCATTCCATAAAGCTACTGCAAAACATAATTGCTGATTGATGTCTGAAATTCCTCCTAATCCATCTTCTCCCCAACGATATACCCTGCTACGCGCGTGATCGTGAGGGAAATAATTCCACGCATCGCCATTCTCACTATAATCTTCTCTCACTGTTCCCCATTGGCGCTCACTCAGATAAGGCCCCCATTTTACAAGTGGAACTGCTTTGATTTCATTTTCCTCCAGCCTTTTTAATTCTGCATTATCACTTTTTATCATTTTTATTATTTATTTCTTCTTCTTCATTGGGCGTTGCCCAATTCTAATGTATTTTGACCCTTTAGGGCTACCCATCCCCAAATGAGAATCTTAGATATTTATTTGTTTACTGTACAAGCAAAGAATTCCATGAACCGCAGGCGAAATCATTTCTTCAATTAATCATTCCTTATTTATTATTATTTATTCTCTCTTTTTTCTACCCATTTGTAGAAAACCCGGGAAAAAGTAACATACCACCGTCTGCAAAAATAGTGGTTCCCGTGAGG
>DASSHD010000647.1:0-6979 GCA_035693085.1 Hanamia sp.
CCAGGCTCTCTGAAAAAAATTTGATAAATTATTTACAGGGTTCTTATAATGAATATATAAATACTGATTCTTCTGTTCATATTCGAAAAATTAGCCAGCAGCCAATTGAATTTTGTAATCATGTATTAGTATCCTTTCAACAGATAATCAGTCAGTCTGTTTTAATCCTGATTACTTTGGTTGCAATTTTGATTTATAATCCTGTTTTATTTCCAATGCTTTTCTTAATTCTTGTACCCCCAATTATTCTTGCAGGTTTTATAATGAAAAAAAAATTAACGATAGTTCGTAAATCTGCACAAGCTATATGTGAAACAACCATTCAATATTTAAAAGAAGCTTTATCAGGTTTTATAGAAATTAATTTATATGCAGGTAAGAATTTTTTTGCAAACAGGTATCAAGCCTCCCAGTCAAAATTTAATAATTTCCTTTCCGAACAATTTGCTATCCAGAATATGCCATCAAGATTAATGGAGGTATTTGCCATATTTGGTTTGCTTTTTTTAATCCTTATTAATTCTTTTATTTCTTCTACTCATTCTATTCAGATAATAACGATAGGAGCCTTTATGGCTGGAGCGTATAAGATTATTCCCGGAATTGTAAAAATATTAAATAGCAGCGGACAAATAAAAACTTATGAATTTACAATTAATGATTTGTTGCAGCGGGGAGCAGATCAGTTAATAAAAAATGAAAAAGCTACAGATCCGTTTAGTACCATTGCATTTAAAAATGTCTCCTTTAAATATGGTAACGAATTAGTAATTGATAATGTTTCGTTTATTATCTCAAAGGGTGATTTTGTTGGGATATCAGGGATTTCAGGAAAGGGAAAAACAACAATTATCAATTTATTATTAGGCTTTTTATATCCGGATTCCGGGATTATTTTGATGAATAATAACAGCCTGGATTCCACTTTACATCGGCCTTACTGGGAAAATATTTCGTATGTAAAGCAACAACCATTTCTTATCCATGACAGTATTCTTAAGAATATTACGTTTAATGAAAATACTCCTCCTGATTATGAAAAATTGAATGAAATAATTAAGATAACAGGCCTTAGTGAATTGTTATCAAATTATTCTCAAGGGATAAATAAAATTATTACTGAAAATGGAAAAAATTTGAGCGGCGGGCAACGGCAACGCATTGCAATTGCAAGAGCTCTTTATAAGCAATCAGACCTTATAATTTTGGACGAACCGTTTACCGAATTAGACAGAAGGTCGGAAGATTGCTTTTTAAACTATTTTAGAGAATTAGCAAATAACGGAAAGACAATAATATTGATCACACACAATATAGAAAGCCTTTCCATTTGCAACAGAATAATTTCTTTGGATGAAAAAAGATCAGCTCATTTTAATAATACTTATTCCGGGCTTTCCAGAAAATGAGGAAGATACAACCTGCCTTTTATTTGCACAAAGCCTAACCAAAGAAATAGATAATTATTTTCGAGGAACTTTTATATTTTCTTAATCCTGATAAAATTATTTGGTAAGTAATTTTTAATTTTTTTTAATGAGAGATTTTATTTTTTAGATAGAACCAATAATGCGAAAGGTGAAGCTTTTATTGAAGTATAGGAAATAAGATTAAAATATTTGCTAAAGGCGGATTTGTAATTCGATAGAGTATGAAAATAGGTTTCATGGAAAGTTCCATTATATTTTGTTTGTGTTATAATTGGTTTATTAAACAGAGTCTTTATGGCCGCCTTCAATGAATGTGTTTTAATCATTCTCATCGCACGGGTATCAAGAACCGTAGCTATTACCTGACAATTATCGTCACATATCAAAACCAGTTTTTCAAATAAGCAATT
This sequence comes from Hanamia sp., assembly GCA_035693085.1. Classification (GTDB taxonomy): domain Bacteria; phylum Bacteroidota; class Bacteroidia; order Chitinophagales; family Chitinophagaceae; genus Ginsengibacter. The sequence continues at coordinate 1,841 of DASSHD010000647.1, forward strand.
AATATCCTTTATGGAATTAAAAACTGCAAAATTGGCTAAAATTCCAACCATCTTTTCTTCAAATGGCAAACGACCAGATGACCATTTATGAAAATCAATATTTTCCTCAACAAAAACAGGCTTATGAAAATTATCAGCAAAAGCATCTTTAGCGAGAAATCTCATATTGGGAGATGGTTCAAGGAATTTTACGCTGTATTTTTGAGTCAATAACCATGATAGATCCAGGCCGGTGCCTCCACCGAAATCTAATATATTTCCATAAGGTATATCATGTGTAAATTTTCTCCTGACCTGATTACGAACATACCTGTCCAATTTAGTTTGATGGCTATTATAATCCTTAGAAACAGAATTATAAAAGGGGTTTGACGGAATCATTTTTTCTTTCTACTATTAGTCCTTACAAATAATTGGAATCTTTAAAAAATAACACTGTAAATAAGAAGATTCAGTATTATCTATACAGCAATTAGTAACGTTATCTCATTGCATGTGGTTGCTTACCGGGAAAAAGGATTTTTATTAATCTTTAATCGAATAAACCTAAGAATGAAATCCTCATCTCTTTTTTTTGATTAATTTGATATTTTTTTAAGAAATAAAATTTGAGGCAACCGTTTCAGGCTTTGATTCGTTTTATTTCGCGATTCGATTACTTCACAGGCTAAAACCGATTAAAAATATTTTAAGTTTTAGGCATCATTTTTTACAGAATTGTATTTATTTTATCTCTTACTTTCAATAAAAAATAATTATGAAAACAAAAGAACTTCTCGAAATCTATTATAAAGGTTTAGCACAAAAGAATGGTTGGGATTCAGTTCTTTCTGATGACTTCCTGTTCGTGGGCGGCGATATGACTAAGACAACTCCGGTCGTGGGCAAACAGGCATATATTGATGTTACCAAAAGATTTTCCCAATTGTTCAAAACTATGCGGGTAAAAGAAATGATGATACAGGATGATAAAGCCTGCGTAATTGGCAACTATGATTATGTATTCCCCAATGGAAAAAGTATCAATGGCGATGTCGCTGAAATTTGGAAAGTAAAAGATGATAAACTGGCATCACTTACTATATTTTTTGACACAGCTACTTTTAATCTACTTACCAAAAAGGAAAATTGATTTTCAAGTTAAGGGATGAAATCAAAAAAAAATTTTGATTATTGGATTTCACTTGCATTGGATTTCAACAAGACAGCGAAAGCGTCAAAGAAAAGTAAGTAGCAACTTAACACTTTGCAACATTGTGAATAGAATAGTACGATTGAAAATAAATGGATGGCAAAATGTGAACTTAGATTTCGCGGGGGCATTTTCCATATATTAATTTGGTATTTTTTTAAGAATGAATATTTTGAGGCAACCATTTAAGGCTTTGATTCGTTTTACTACTCATGCAATTAATCCAATTGTTTTATGAAATTTTCAAAATAAAACCTTATCAATTGTATATTAGATCTCCAGTCATCATTTTTTACAAAATCGCGTTTTTGTTATCACCTAATTTCACAAAAAAAATTAAATTATGAAAAAACTATTTTTTGCAGGAATATCCCTGTTATTGTTTTCGTTCGTTATCCCAACTTCAACATCAAACACGATGAAACCAGACACTATTTATCAGTTCAAAGTAGCAGCGCTTGATGGAGGCTCTATTGATTTTTCAAAATTTAAAGGAAAGAAAATATTAGTAGTAAATACTGCTTCCAAATGTGGGTTTACTCCGCAATATGCCCAACTGGAAGAATTGTATAAAAAATACAGTGATAAGCTGGTGATTGTTGGTTTCCCGGCAAATAATTTTGGCGGACAGGAGCCCGGCAGCAATGAAGAGATTAAATCATTTTGCACAAAAAATTATGGTGTTACGTTCCCAATGGCAGCAAAGGTTTCAGTAAAAGGCGATGACATTGCGCCTATCTATAAATGGCTCACAGAAAAATCAGAAAATGGAGTTATGGATGCGGACATTAAATGGAATTTTACTAAATTTTTATTAGATGAAAATGGTCATCTGATTACAAAATTTGACAGCAAAGTAATTCCTCTAAGTGATGAGATTGTAGCTTACTTGAAATAGATTCAATAATTGGCGCTAATCCTTTTACTGAAAATCGCAATTCAGTAAAAAATTCGTCAAATTAAAATAAAATGAAAAAACAACAAGCGCTCAACATTGTTCGTGACTATTACAATTCATGGACAAACAAAGACTTTGAAAGAGCAGGGAACTATCTATCAAAAAATTTAAAAGTTATTGTTCCAATTAATAATTACCCCACTAAACAGTCTTTTTTGGATGCAGTAAAATTTACTTGTAATATGATTTTAAAAATTGAACTGCTATCTGAGTTTAGCAATGAAAACGAGGCAATATTGATGTATGACATGAGTCTAAATGGCATGGGCAAATTACGGATTGCAGAGTATTTTAAGATAAAGGGTAATAAAATTATCCAGGTTTGCCAAATTCATGACACGGCGCCCATTCGGAATTATAATTCCACGGTGGACGGTATCTCCATCACCAACAAGTAGCGCCAAAAGTGAATTCTTTCTAAAAGATTAGACCTTGTTTTCAATAGTTTAATTTTATTTTTAAAATTTATTTTATGCGAAGGAAAATTTATTTTACGTTTTTAATGTTAAGCAGCATTATCACAGCCAACTCACAAGGGCTTACAGTTCCACCTAATGGGGGTAATAAAAAAGCCTCGGTAAGCGAAAGGATAGGTATTACAGATGTTACCATTCATTATGACAGACCTGGCGTAAAAGGGCGTGAAGGAAAGATATGGGGCACATTAATAAAACCCGGATTTAATGATTTAGGATATGGTACCAGCAAGGCTGCGCCGTGGCGTGGTGGTGCCAATGAAAACACTACCATCACATTTAGTACAGATGTGATGATAGAAGGGAAACCTTTGCAGAAAGGTACTTACGGATTTTTTGTAGCAATGGGGAATGGCGATGCCACTTTGATATTTAGCAAAAACTCTACATCGTGGGGATCTTTTTTTTACGATCAAAATGAAGATGCTTTAAGGGTAAATGTAAAAACGTTTCCGTTGAATGAAAGTGTTGAATGGTTGAAATATGAATTTCAAAATGAAACTGATACCAGCGCGGTTATAGGGCTAATGTGGGAAAAATTAGAAATTCCTTTTAAGGTAGAAGTAGATTATGTAAAAACACAATTAGAAAGTTTTAAAAGAGAATTAAGATCCAGTAAAGGTTTTACGGCCGATGCATGGGTACAAGCTGCACAGTTTGCTTTACACTATGACGATCTTGAAGATGCCTTGCAATGGAGCGACTATTCTATCAATGGGAGGTATGTCGGAGAAAAAAATTTTAAAACACTTAGCACAAGAGCTATGATCTTACAAAAACAAGGCAAATCTGCCGAATCAGCAGCACAAATAAAAGATGCTTTACAATTGGCAAACATGCAAGATCTTCATCAATATGGGCGCCAGTTAATAACAGAGAAAAAAAATAAAGAAGCCATGGAAATTTTTAAACTGAATGCTAAAAAGTATCCGGGAGTATTTATAACGGATGTAGGGCTTATACGTGGTTATTCCGCAAACGAAGATTATGAAAATGCTTTAAAATACGCAAAGATTGCTAAATTATTGGCGCCGGATAGTCTTGCCAAAGAAGGTATTGACGAAATGATACAAAGACTAAATGAAGGGAAAGACATAAATTAATATTTGTTCTTTTGAGGCCACATTTCAGATGTGTAAAGTAAAAAACACTAACGAGACTGAATCTATATCACCACTATGTTTACCTGTTATAGAATAAAATGCGGCTTTTATAACAAAGGTATTTGTTGTCCTTTTAGGAAGTTCTTCTAATTTGTTGAGAGCGGATTCACGATTAAACTTTCCAAAAGTTATAATACCTCAAAAAAGAAATACGGAATATTTGTTCGTTTGCTTGCCTATCCTGGCAAGACCGGTGTTTTTAAACTGTCGCATTGCAAACATTTATTGAAAAGAAAATGTTATCGTGAAATTCTACCAAACAATAAAGCCCAAAAGCTAAAAACATCAATTAAAAGATTTGTGGTAAAAAGATTGTCTTAAAAGCATGCTTTCTTATTCCATTGCTCCCACTCAGCATACAAATCTATGATAATACAGTAATAGTTACCCGAAAATGCTAATGCGTTTATTACATTTTTTAAAAACTCATTTTCCATTCATCCGAAATTATTATTTTTTGATCCTGCACATGAGCCAATATGGTTCATCCTTCTAAATTGGTATTTCAGGATATGTATTATATGCTTCCTGCATTTTATTAATTGATTTTTACAAAACTTAATGCTACCCTACATTTCCGCTTGTAATTTTTTTTAAAATATTTTTTGCGAAAAGCAACCTTAGCATTAATCATTACGATTTATACAAAACAAAAATTTCAATAAAGCATTTTAAAGGGGTATTAATTTTTAAAAAACCAGAAGCTGAAGACTTCATTATTGAAAGAGTACACAAAAGTTTTATTTAATAAAACATGAAAACAAATTTTTTAAAAGTTGCAGCGTTGGGTGTAATCACTTCATTTTTATTTTCCGGTTGTGCAACGATTTTCGGAAGAAGTTCGTACCCGGTTTCAATAAATACAAATCCACCGGGAGCGGCCGTTAGCATTACCAACAAAAAAAATAAAGAAGTTTATAAAGGGACAACGCCAACAACCGTACGATTAAAATCCCACGCAGGATATTTTACCAGGGCTGAATATCAGGTAAAACTTTCTTCGCCTGGTTATGAAGAACAAATAGTCCCTGTATATTATAAACTAAATGGCTGGTATTTTGGAAACTTATTGCATGGTGGATTAATTGGGATGTTAATCATTGATCCGGCTACAGGTGCAATGTGGAAACTTGATACACCACCTATTAATATAACATTGAATCAATCGTCATTTACGCTAACTCAACCAAAATTAAAAACCCTGGATATAAAAGAAGTTCCTCCAAGCATGAAAGGGAATCTTGTAAAACTTAAATAAATTTTATTGAAATCAATAAAGCCAATCTGATAAAATAATTTCAGGATGACTTTACAAATTACTGAGGCACTTAATGCGGACTGAAAGAATAA
>DASSHD010000648.1:0-19152 GCA_035693085.1 Hanamia sp.
CAAAAAAGAGAAATTTAGAATGAACGAAAATAACTCCATTGCAGATATCAGGAAAGTTTATCAGTTGCAATCTCTTTTAGAAAAAGATGTAGATGGGAATCCAACTAAGCAATTTGAAAACTGGTGGCAGCATGCCATAGAAAGTAAAATAGAAGAACCCAACGCCATGACACTTGCTACCTGTAGTGCATCAGGGAAACCTTCTGCAAGAATTGTTTTATTAAAAGGAATTAAAGAAAATGGCTTTATTTTTTTTACCAATTATCAAAGCAGGAAAGGCAAAGAAATCGAAAAAAATCCTTTTGTCTCTCTTTTGTTTTTTTGGAAAGAGTTGGAAAGGCAAGTAAGGATTGAAGGCAAAATAAAAAAGATCAGTGCTACAGAAAGTGATGAATATTTTTTTTCAAGGCCCAGAGAAAGCCGGATAGGGGCGTGGAGTTCACCACAAAGTGATGTAATTGAAAACCGGGAATTCCTTCAAAAAAATGTTGAGAAATATAATATGAAATTTGGTACAGAAAATATTCCACGACCTGGTTATTGGGGCGGATACATAGTTGAACCTGATCACATCGAATTCTGGCAAGGCAGGACAGGCAGGCTCCACGACCGCCTGCAATATTCCTTATCTGAAAATAATGATTGGATTATAAAGAGGCTTGCCCCTTAAAGAAAGAATGAGGTATAAGCTATCGGATCGGAAAATTTTCAATCACCTATTAACTAAAATAAATCAAGCAGTAAACAAACAAATATCAACGATTCCTATTTATCTCTTATTCTACTTTTTTACTTCTGCTTTTTTAGCAACCTGTGTCGTTGCTTTTTTTGCTACCGGTCTTGATTTACCAAATGAGCCCATAAAAATTTTCCCTTTTTTTGTTTTTTTATCTCCGCGTCCCATTTAAATTATATTATTTAGTAAGTAAAATGTAATCATAAAAAAAGCAAGATACAATAATGCATCTTGCTTTTAGTAACTTTTTCGAAAATTAAATTTTCGATGATAGTTCTTTTCCTGCTTTAAATTTAGCTACTTTTTTAGCTTTAATTTTAATTACAGCTCCTGTTTGAGGATTACGGCCGTTGCGGGCAGCTCTTTTGCTTACAGAAAAAGTTCCAAAACCTACAAGGGTAACTTTTCCGCCACCTTTTAAAGTTTTAGTAACTGCTGCTGTAAAAGAGTCTAAAGCTTCATTAGCTTGTGTTTTTGTAATTCCAGCATCATCGGCCATCTTGGCGATTAGTTCAGCTTTGTTCATAATATTTTATTTGATTTTTTTAACAGCGACAAATATAGAGGGTTTTTCAATGCAATGATATATTTGGAGGAAAAATTTTTTCACTAAATGCGATGTAATCCGCAATCGGTATGGCTTTTAGCCACGTAAGAGGGATTTTACTTTAATTTTTACAAAAATACATTATTCATAAAACTCAATGCTGTAGCGGATTCTGGAAGAATATTATCAAAAAACAGATCAACTGAGACTGGCTAAGTAAGTAATTTTACGAAATAAATTTTCAGTGAACAAAATAGTAACACTTATTGCACATTTTGGAGAAAAGTCCGGAAAGAAACAGTTTTGTCACCCCATTTTACTAAAGTTTTCTTCCGCAGTTGAGATGCGTACTGAGTCACGTAGGTATCGTAATCGGTTCTACTTTTAGCAAAAAATTGGATAACAAAATTTTTGCCTCCTTCATCATCATGTTCTAATAATTGATAAAACCTGTATTCAGTAAAAAGATTTGTCGCCATCATTTCGGGGATATGAATTTCCTTTTGCCATCTTATCCATTCAGTTAAAATAGTGTGATCTACTTTTGTGGTAATGTTGTAAACGAACATGATTATAATTTGATATCAAGAAATACGGGACAATGATCACTATGTTTTACATCGGGGAAAATATCAACTGTCTGAATCTGCCCGGCAATATTATTCGTAACACAGATGTAATCTATACGCCATCCTTTATTCTCTAAACGTGTGCTGGGGCGCATTACGCTCCACCACGAATAATGGTGAGGTTCTTTATTCAGGTAGCGAAAACTGTCTGTAAATCCATTATCCAGAAATTTATCAAACCATGCTCTTTCTTCCGGCAAAAAACCTGAGGACTTTTTATTGGAAACAGGATTATGAATATCTATTTCTTTGTGAGCAATATTATAATCTCCGCATACTATTAATTTTCTTCTTGTTTTTTTTAGTTCATCAAGATAATCTAAAAACTCATCAAGCCATACATATTTATAAGATTGCCGCACTTCACCTGTAGTACCAGAAGGGAAGTATGCATTTATTAAAGTGATGTCGCCAAAGTCGGCTCGTAACACTCTACCCTCAAAATCACTTTGTTCATTTCCGTGTCCATATTCTACATTCGCGGGTTCTATTTTAGTAAAAATTCCTACACCACTATATCCCTTTTTTTGTGCTAAAAAAAAGTAAGGACAATAGCCCGCAGATTCAATAGCAGTGAGGTCTATATCAGTTTCGTGAGCTTTTACTTCCTGGATACAAACAATATCGGCAGGGTCGGTTTTAAGCCATTCAATAAATCCTCTTTTGATCGCGGCTCTTATTCCATTTACATTGTATGAGATGATACGCATAAGAAATATTTGTGCGATGCAGAGTTACAAAAAAAGAAATACATTTATTAAATAAATGAACAGGAAAAATGATTTTGAAAGTTTTTATGATGCAAAACTGAAACCAACTCTTTCTTATCTGAAATTGCAAAGCAGCGAGGCCTCTGGCTGGAGAATAGCGGGTTTACTTTTTTTGATGTTTGCAATTATGTGTTTACTGCTCTCACAAATAATTGTGGGAATATTATTGTTGTGTTTTGTAATGATAAGTGTTTATAAATACAGAAAAAAGAAAAAGTTATTTATTAAAAATTTTAAAGAAACTGCTATCAGAGAGATAATAAAATATTTAGAACCTGGGCTAATCTACAAACCCAATGAAAATATATCACCGGTTGATTATGAAAAAAGCGGCCTGTATAGAAGAATATACGATTATTATGAAGGAGGTGATCTTATTTCGGGTAACTATAATAATTTAAAATTTTATTGTTCTGAATTAGAAACAAGTTATGACAAGTCTCCGGGAGGAAATACAATTACTACTATTTTTAAAGGATTATTTTTTGCAATTCCATTAAAAATTTACCTCCCCGGCGTAATTTACGTTTGGCCTAAAGGTGAAGAGCAATTGACAATAAACTTTATGGATGAGTATTACAGACTATTTCCTTTGCCAGAAGTATATCCTGTTGATTTGAATGATAAAGTCTTTGAGAATAATTTTTCAGTGTATAGTTCCAACCCTGTAGATATCTCTTTCTCCTCCTTTGTAGATCAGGAATTGAAAGAGTGTTTAATAAATTTGAAAGAACAAGTTGGAAAAGAAATCAGGTTCTCCATTATGAGAGGAATTTGTTACCTGTCTATTTCAATAAATAAAGAGTTTTTAAAACCTTCTCTTTCAAACAGTGAAAATATAGAAATAGTTAAAGAATATTATTCCACTGTACAACTTATTTTGAATGTAATAGACCAATTAAATTTGAAAAGATTTACATAAAAATAAATTGGTTTCAATTAATATTATGCATCATAATCCAACTGTGGCCTAAGCCATCTTTCCACTTCTTCAATGGACATATTTTTCCTTTTCGCATAATCTTCTACCTGGTCTTTAGCAATCTTTCCTATACCAAAATATTTACTTTCAGGATTGGCAAAATACCAGCCGCAAACGGAAGGGGCCGGCGACATAGCAAGCGATTCAGTTAATATAATTCCAGCATTTTTTGTTGCGTCTAATAATTTAAACAATTTATATTTTTCTGTGTGGTCGGGGCAAGCGGGATAGCCTGGTGCCGGACGGATACCTGCATATTTTTCTTCAATCAATTCTTTTGAGGAAAGTTGTTCTTCTTTTGCATAACCCCAAAATTCTTTTCTTGTTCTTTCATGTAGCAATTCTGCAAAAGCCTCTGCAAGCCTGTCTGCAAGCGCCTGCAGCATGATTTTACTATAATCATCAAACTCCTTATTAAATCTTTCGATGTGCGGTTCCAGGCCATGAATGGAAACTGCAAATGCGCCTAAATAATCCCGCCCTCCGGGTTTTATAAAATCCGCCAAAGACATATTTGGTTGCCCGGGCGCTTTCTTTATTTGCTGGCGCAAAAATTCGAGGTTATAATTTTTCCCATCCGTATTTTTTACTTCCACCGTGTCATCAGCAATTGCATTGGCTTCCCAAAAGCCAACGACGCCTTTTGCAGTAAGCCATTTTTCTTTGATTACTTTTTGGAGAAAAACCTGAGCTTCTTCGTACAATTTTGTTGCTGCCGCTCCTATCTTTTCATCGGATAAAATTTGCGGAAATTTTCCATGCATTTCCCATGCGATAAAAAATGGCTGCCAGTCTAAGTATTCATAAATTTCATTCAAATCATAATCTTCAAAAACTTTTATTCCGGTAAAGTTGGGTTTTACAGGAGTAAAATTTTTCCAATCAATTGGAAACTTATTTTGTTGTACTTTTTCAAAAGGCAAAAGAACCTTTGCTGACCTCTTATTTCCAAAATCATTTTTTAATTTTTCATATTCTGTTTTGATACCGGATAAAAATTCATTTTTATTCTCTTTACTTAATAAATTTCCGGCAACGGTTACGCTTCGTGAGGCATCCAGTACATGTATTACCCCATTATCATATTCCTGGGCAATCCTAACTGCAGTGTGTAAGCGCGAAGTAGTTGCTCCACCAATTAAAAGAGGAATCTCAAAATCATTTCTTTTCATCTCCCGCGCTACATGCACCATTTCATCAAGCGAAGGCGTAATTAATCCGCTTAATCCAATCATTGCCACGTTTTTTTCTATTGCCACTTTCAGAATTTTATCTGCCGGAACCATCACACCCAAATCAATAACTTCATAACCATTACAACCCAGAACAACACCCACAATATTTTTTCCGATATCATGTACATCGCCTTTTACAGTAGCCATTAAAATTTTGGCCGGCCCCTCGCCTTCCACGTTTAATATTCCTGCATCAATATTTGCCTGTTTTGTTTTTTCTTTTTCGGCCTCAATAAAAGGGAATAAATAATTCACACTTTTCTTCATCACGCGAGCACTTTTCACTACCTGGGGCAAAAACATTTTCCCGCTTCCAAACAAATCACCAACAACGTTCATACCATCCATCAGCGGGCCTTCAATTACATCTAAGGGTTTGGGAAATTGTAATCGCGCTTCTTCCGTGTCCTGCTCAATATAATCTGTGATTCCATTTACCAATGAATGCGTAAGACGTTTCAACACGTCTTCCTTTCTCCATGCTTCATCCTTTACTACTTCCTTGCCTTTTGATTTTACTTTTTCGGCATAAGCCAATAGCTTATCTGTCGCGTCTGGTTTACGATTCAATACTACATCTTCTACAAGCTCTTTTAATTGCGGTTCTATATTTTCATATATTTCGAGTTGTCCTGCATTCACAATCCCCATATCCATACCGGCTCTTATTGCATGATACAAAAACACCGAATGCATGGCTTCCCTCACCGTATCATTGCCCCGAAATGAAAACGATACATTACTTACGCCTCCGCTAACTTTTGCCAAAGGCATTAATTTTTTTATTTCCCTGGTCGCTTCTATAAAATCAACTCCGTAATTGTTGTGCTCATCAATACCTGTTGCAATAGGGAAAATGTTTGGGTCAAAAATGATGTCTTCCGGAGGATAGCCCGCCTGTTCAGTAAGGATTTTATAAGCACGCTGACAAATATCCACCCGCCTGCGAAGTGTATCTGCCTGGCCGGTTTCATCAAATGCCATCACGATAACGGCAGCGCCAAAACTCTTGCATACGAAAGCTTCGCGGAGGAATTTTTCTTCTCCTTCCTTCATCGAAATTGAATTGACGATACATTTTCCCTGCACACATTTTAATCCGGCTTCGATAATGTTGAATTTCGAAGAATCTATCATCACCGGAATTTTTGCTATATCCGGTTCGGCTTGTAATAAATTTAAAAACGTAACCATTGCTTTTTCACCATCCAACAACGCATCATCCATATTTACATCTAAAACCTGGGCGCCGCCTTCTACCTGCTGCCTGGCGATGGATAACGCTTCTTCATAATTTCCGTTGGTAATCAGGCGGGCAAATTTTTTGGAGCCCGTTACATTCGTGCGTTCTCCCACATTAATAAAGAGGGTATCAGGTCTTACGACCAATGGCTCCAAACCCGAAAGTCTTAAATAGGGTTTTATTGTTTTTGTTTCTGACATTTTATTTTGTTTTTCCGGGAATTCTGAAACCAATGGGGTTTCGCGGTTTACTCTCCTGGATTAATAATTTCTTTATATAAGTAGGGACAGGTCGCGACCTGTCCCTACATTCTTTATTAGATGTTGTTCTATTTTTTCAATCTTCATCCAAAGATCTTTGTTATCTAAAATCAGTTGTTTCATTTTGGTAAATAAGCGAATGATTTGGATATTCACCTGGATGGCGGTTTCTGAATTTAATACGCTTGATAACATAGCCACTCCTTGTTCGGTAAATGCATAGGGAGGTTTTCTGGTACCACCTCTTCCTTTTTTCTTTGATATCACAATTTGTGATATCAAAGATTTAAATTCTATTTCTGTCAATTGAAACATAAAATCTTCAGGAAATCTTGAAGCATTTCTCTTTACAGCCTGATTTAGCACTCTTACTTCAACGCCATACATTTCTGCTAAATCTCTGTCCAGTATTACTTTCTGGCCTCTTATTAAATAAATCTTTTCAAGAATAGTTTCTTCCTGAACTTCTATAATAGGAAAAGTAGCCTTAGGCATTTTTATACATTTTAAATTGAATAACTTTTATAATCTTGAAATCACAAATTGTGATTTCAAAGAAATTGCTTTTTCTGTGAACTCAAACCTCTCTTTCTCTAAGGTCTCAATTCGCGACCTTAAAGAATTCGTTTATCCAAAATATTGATATCGCAATTTGCGATATCAAACAAAAACATTTTTCAACTGCCTGACTTGATATGCCAATTTGGAATATCAAATTCTATTTTGGAAATCAATCTTGAAGCCGCAATTTGCGACTTCAAGTTTAGAGACGGATTGCAATCCGTCTCTACGAAATTCCCTCCATCACCGGCAGTTTCCTCGCTTCATATTTTTTTACCTGCTCCGCGATGTGCCTGATATGTTCCGGTGTTGTTCCACAGCATCCGCCCACAATATTTACAAACCCTTCTTTAGCCCAATCTTCCAGGATGTGCGCGGTTTCTTCAGGTTGTTCATCATATTCTCCAAAGGCATTAGGTAATCCTGCATTGGGATAGGCAGAAGTATAACAATTCGCTATCGAACTTAATTCTTCAATGTGAGGCCGCATTTCTTTGGCGCCCAGGGCACAATTTAATCCGACACTTAATGGATTGGCATGTGATACGGAAATATAAAAAGCTTCCAAAGTTTGTCCGCTCAATGTTCGTCCACTCGCGTCCGTAATGGTGCCACTAATCATTATAGGAAGTTCTTCTTTGTTGCTATCTCTAAAATATTTTTTGATGGCATAAATAGCGGCTTTGGCATTGAGCGTATCAAAAATGGTTTCTATCAAAAGCAAATCGACACCGCCATCAACCAAACCTTTTATTTGTTCATAATAAGCATTGGCCACTTCATCAAAAGTAACGGTTCTAAAACCAGGATTGTTTACGTCAGGAGAAAGGCTCAACGTTTTATTCAGCGGGCCGATAGCGCCAGCGATGAATTTGCAGTTATTTGTTGCTTTACTGTTAGAATTAAAATCAGTAATTGCCTTTCGGGCGCATTGTGCAGCAGCAACATTTAATTCATACGCCAGCGATTGCATATCATAATCTGCCTGTGCTATGGAAGTGCTGCTGAAAGTATTGGTTTCAATAATATCAGCGCCTGATTCCAAATAGGCCTTATGAATGGCTTGTATTATTTTGGGTTGAGTAAGGCTAAGTAAATCGTTATTTCCTTTTACATCTTTATGCCAATCTTTGAATCGTTCGCCACGATAATCATTTTCTTCCAGCTTATATTGCTGAATCATCGTACCCATGGCACCGTCAATAATTAAGATGCGTTCATCAAGGCATTGTTGAATTGTTTTTTCCATTTTTTTTAAAAATTATTTTGAGTAGATTCTTTTAAATTTTAATTGTTCAATCGCCGTTATTATTTAATGTAAATCGCAGCCACGCAAACCCCAAAATGCCCGATGCCAGTGAAGCAAGTAAAACTGCTATTTTTGTTTCTGTAATCAATGCAGCATCCTGGTAAGCTAACAGCGTAATAAAAATAGACATGGTAAAACCGATACCTGCTAAGGAGCCAACTCCTAAAACATGCTTCCATTTTAAATCAGAAGGCAAAGTGCTTATTCCCAGCGAAACTGCGATAAAACTAAATAAGAAAACGCCCAGCGGTTTGCCGATTATTAATCCCGCAAAAATACCAAGGCTACCAGCAGTGGTTAAACTATTATCCCATCCATGGGCAAATACAATGGCCGTATTGGCTAACGCAAAAACGGGAAGTATTAACAATGATACCGGCTTGTGCAGCCAATGTTCTACCCGGTAAGAAAGCGATTTTTTTTCGTCTTTATCGAACGGAATTACAAACGCCACTAAAATTCCTGCAAGGGTAGCATGCACGCCGGAATGAAGCATGAAATACCACATGGCGATTCCGCCAATTATATAAATAACCAGGTAATTAATTTTAAACCGGTTCAGAAAAAAAAGTGCGGCAAAAATTATCAAAACAAAAAATAAATTCATCAATGACAAAGAAGCGGTATAAAAAATAGCTATTACAAGGATAGCCCCGAGGTCATCAATCACTGCAATGGCAGTCAATAAAATTTTTAACGAAGGAGATACCCGATTCCTTAACAAAGAAAGAATGCCGATTGCAAAGGCAATGTCAGTGGCCATCGGAATACCAAACCCCGATTGGGTAACTGTACCATAATTCAAAAAAATATAAATGCCGGCAGGAACCAGCATCCCGCCAATAGCAGCAAAAACAGGAAGCATGGAGCTATTTCTATCAGAAAGTTCGCCAACTACAATTTCCCTCTTTAATTCTAATCCAACCACAAAAAAGAAGATAGCCATCAAGCCATCATTTACCCAATGCCCAATACTTAAACCTGCAAGATCATAATGCCAAAAATTTAAATAGTTTTCAGCGAAAGTAGAATTGGCAATCAAAAGGGAAATAAGAGTGCATACAATAAGAAGTATTCCTCCTTTTTCACCATCGAAAAATTCGTTAAAAGCCTTTGTTAACTTTATTTCAAGCATGATAGCTCATTTTGAGATATAAGTTCTTTAAAAAAAATATTTTCAAAAAAGTTGAAAACAATAAAAGTTATTAAACGAAATTTTTGATCCTGTAGAATAATGCAGAATGGTTTCGTTTATTAGTTCAGTTAAAGTTGAGACAACTTTTTATCAATTTACCAGGCCGAACAATAAACAAATCCGCCCGATTGACGTGCAAAATTAGATGAACGGGACAAGAAAAAAAAATTTGAGAGATATAGATTAGAATTGGTTATCTGGAAAATTGTAGTAAAAAAAGAATACCGATAGCCAACAGGAGACTATTTTTTTACTTTCTCATAAAACAACAAACTAAGAACTTCTAAATGGAAATTAAGATTTGTGAATAAGGATTTAAAATTGATTTATTTGAGTTAAAATTATAATTGTAAGAGGAATACCAAAATTCCGGCTACAAACCCAACCAATGCCAACCAGCTAATCTTTTTAAGATACCACATAAAGTCAACGTGCTCAATACCCATCACCGCTACCCCTGCGGCCGATCCGATGATGATAGCGCTGCCGCCTGTTCCTGTGGCCAATGCCAAAAATTCCCAGAAAGGATGATCCATCGGAAAAGCTGTTAAACTATACATCCCTTGCGATGCAGCAACTAATGGAACATTGTCCACCAGGGCAGAAAGCAAACCCAATGCGGTTCCTATCAGGTAATTATTTTTGAGTGTGTTATTAAGAAACGTTGCTAATGAATTAAGTATTCCAAAAGATTGCAAAGCTGTTACGGCCAGTAATATCCCCAAAAAAAACAAAATGCTTTGTGTGTCTATTCGCTGCAAAGCATGAGCTACGCTGTATTGTCTTACCACTTCCTCAGGCTTCTTTTTGTGAAGAAAGGCTACCACCACCCATATCAGGCCTAATGATAACAACATTCCCATAAAAGGAGGTAAGTGGGTAATTGTTTTAAAAATGGGAACAAAAATTAAAAGCCCGATACCCAGGTAAAGAATAATTTTTCCGTCTTTTTTTTCGATTTCTGTGCTTTCACCTTGTTGCACCCTACTGAATGTTTGGCCGCGAAAACGGATAATCATTATTAAAGCAGGAATGATACAAACGGCAAGGCTTGGCAAAATCAATGTTTTTATAATATTAAGCGCCGATATCTGACCACCGATCCAAAGCATGGTAGTGGTAACATCGCCTAAAGGGGACCAGGCCCCGCCTGCATTAGCAGCTATAATAATCATCCCGGCAAACCACAACCTGTCTTCTTTGCCTCTCAATAACCTTGAACACAATGAAGTCATTACGATCGCCGTAGTTAAATTGTCCAGAAGAGCGGAGAGGAAGAATGTGAGAAACACAATGATCAGCAAAAACTTTGACTTGCTTGTAGTGGTTATTTTTGAAGTAATAATTTTAAAACCACCATGAGAATCTATCAATTCGACGATGGTCATTGCTCCCATCAGAAAAAACAGGATAGAGGATATTTCTCCAAGATGATTAACTAATTCTTCGCTAACCTCATGTGGCGTATCAGCATGTACTACATAAATTGTCCAGCACAAAACGCCGGTGATTAACGCAGATGCGGCTTTATTAAGACGAAGCGGATGTTCAAAAGCGATAGCAAGGTACCCTAAAATAAAAACAATTATGGTGATAGTTACAGCCATGCATTAAATGTGTTTGTTGTAAATAAATAAATGAACCGTAAATTTGTTTCAAATCAGAAAGTATTCATTTTTTAAAAATACAATAAAAAGATTTGTGGTAATTTATAGTGTATTCAAATAACTACCTGTGCACTTGTTTTTTCACGGAAATTTAAACACGTTGTTTTTAAAAAAATATACCAACCTCTCTGAGGTTTATTTTATACACAAATACAGCCCCGCTGCCAATGCTGCCCCTATTAAAGGACCTATTATAGGGACAATAGCATAATCCCACTCACTTTTCCCTTTTGATTTTATAGGTAAAATTGCATGCATGATTCGCGGTCCCAAATCCCTGGCTGGATTAATAGCATACCCTGTGGTTCCTCCTAATGATAAACCAATCGCCCAAACTAAAAATGCTACCGGAATAGCGCCCAGCGAACCTAATCCAATCGGCGTTTTATCTTTTATTATTTCTGCATTTGTAAAATAAAAAATAATAAAGATCAACACGAACGTTCCTATGACTTCGCTTATTACATTCATTACTGGTTTCTTGATAGCAGGTTTAGTGCAAAAGGTCATTAATTTAAGGCTAACATCTTCTGTATTGTCAAGATGATCTTTATATACCAGCCATACTAAAAATGACCCGAACATAGCACCGGCTAATTGTGCCAAAATGAAACCTGCTACTCTGTTCCACGCAAATTGCCCTGCAATTGCCAGCCCAATTGTAACTGCAGGATTTAAGTGCGCGCCGCTGTATGGCCCTGCAAATACAACGCCCACATACACTGCTAACGCCCATCCTGTGGTAATTACAATCCATCCACTGTTATTGCCTTTGGTTCCTTTGAGTACCACATTGGCTACAACGCCATCGCCCAATAAGATCAAAAATGTTGTTCCAATAAATTCTGCGAGAACAGGAGTCATAAGAATTCAGTTTAAAAGTTTTTAGTTGGTAGTTTTAGTTTCTAATGTATTAATTCAGTAATTCTTATTCGTTTAATCCTAACCGTTATTTTATTACAGTAAACAAACCTGTCTGATCGATAGGCAGGCATTTATTTCAAATTTCTATTTCGCAAATGACTGCTCATTCGTTCCTGGTAGTTATCGGGATCACGGCTCCTCTTCTGTCCACGCAATTGCCGCTTTCACAGCACGTTTCCAACCCTTGATATTCTCAAGCATTTTTTCATCACTTTGTTTTGGTTCAAAACATCTTTCAATTTTCCAATGCTCATTTATCTCTTTCATATTTTTCCAAAAACCTACCGCAAGTCCTGCCAGGTATGCGGCTCCCATTGCTGTAGTTTCAGTAATTTTTGGACGAATCACTTTTGTGTTCAATACATCAGCCTGGAATTGCATTAATAAATCATTAGCAGTAGCACCACCATCTACGCGCAATTCTTTAATGCTAATTTCAGAGTCTGCTTCCATCGCTTTCAACACTTCCATAGTTTGATAAGCAATACTTTCCAATGCAGCCCTGGCAATATGTGCTGCTTTGGTTCCGCGTGTCATTCCTACAATGATACCTTTTGCGTGTTGATTCCAATATGGAGCTCCCAAACCAGTAAACGCAGGAACAAAATAAACACCATCATTATCCTTTACGCCCGTTGCAAGTTCTTCTACTTCTGCTGAAGTACGAATTACACCCAATTCATCTCGAAGCCATTGTACTACAGCGCCCGCAATAAATATACTTCCTTCCAAAGCATATTGTATTTCTCCATTTACTTTCCACGCAATTGTAGTGAGTAAATTATTTTTTGAAATAATGGGCTTGTCGCCAATATTCATAAGCATAAAACAACCGGTACCATACGTATTTTTTACCATTCCGGGAGCAGTACACATTTGTCCAAACAAGGCCGACTGCTGGTCTCCGGCTACGCCGCCAATTGGAATTTCTGTTGAAAACAAAGCGCCTGAAGTTGATCCAAATATTTCGCTTGATTGTTTTACCTCAGGTAACATGCTTTTGGGTATTTCAAATATTTTCAACAACTCTTCGTCCCAATTCTGTTTGTTAATATTAAATAACATGGTTCGCGAAGCATTGGTAATATCTGTAGCATGTACTTTTCCTTTCGTCAGGTTCCAAATAAGCCATGTATCTATGGTACCGAAGGCTAATTTTCCTTCTTCAGCTTTTTCTCTTACACCTTTCACATTTTTTAAAATCCAATTAATTTTGGTTGCTGAAAAATAAGCATCAATTACAAGGCCTGTTTTTTCACGAATTGTTTTTTCAAGATTTTGTTTTTTTAATTGATCACAAAAATCTGCTGTTCTTCTGTCCTGCCATACGATTGCATTATAAACTGGTTTTCCTGTTTCTTTTTCCCATACAACAGTAGTTTCTCTTTGGTTGGTAATACCAATCGCCGCGATATCATTACTTGTTAAACCAGCTCTGGAAACCGCTTCTGCGGCTACGCCTATTTGAGATGACCAGATTTCATTTGGATCGTGTTCCACCCAACCAGGTGATGGAAATATTTGAGTAAATTCTTTTTGAGCTATTGAAACGATTGCTCCGGACTTATCAAAAACAATTGCTCTTGAACTGGTAGTTCCCTGATCAAAAGCTAAAATATATTTTTTCACTTGTTTACTGTTTTAATTATTGATCATTGGATTTAAACCAAGACGGAAAATACGGATTTAATAAATAATTATTGGCAACAATTACAAAATCATGTAATTGTTGTTGTTGCCATTCATCATCTCTATTTAATTCTTCGGCCATAATTTTAGCAACACCTACAGCCATATCTATCGCTAATTTCGCATCTAAGAAAAGCACTCTTAATCTTCTTGCCAACACGTCTTCTACAGTTCGTGCCATCTCTTCCCGCACTGCCCACACCACCTGAGCTTTTATATACATATTTTGAGGGAACAACGGCTCTGCCAGTTCAGGGTTTTTTGAAATTAAATTCCTGATTTCTGCTTCATCACTTCCATAAATCTGAAGCACATCATTATTTATGATTCCGGAATTTTGATAGCCATGTATCTTCAAATCCTGAGTGGAACATTTTACAAAAGTCAGCCCTGAAATTTTGATCGCCTTATTTATTGTGTCTTCGGCCATTTTTCTGAAAGTAGTCCATTTACCACCTATAATTGTTATTAAGCCTAAATCAGAAACTATAATTTTATGACTTCTTGAAATTTCTTTTGTAGAATCGGTTTCTTTGTCCGGTGCTGCTAAAGGCCGAAGCCCAGCAAAAACACTCAATACATCATTGCGCGTTGGCGGATGAGTCAGATAATCAGCAGCGGTAGATAAAATAAATTCAATTTCTTTTTTAAGTGCTTTAGGTTCCGGGCTGTGCTTTTCCATAGGAGTATCTGTAGTACCCACAAGCGCCTTATCATGCCAGGGAATTATAAATAAAACCCTTCCATCTTTTGTTTTCGGTATCATGATGGCATCATCGCTTGACAAAAAAGATTTATCAAAAACCAAATGAATTCCCTGGCTTGATTTTACCAAATCTTTTTGATGCTCATTATCCATTTTCAAAATCTCATCTACAAAAACCCCGGTAGCATTGATCACAGATTTGGACTGTAACGAATAAGTTTTATTAGTTTCTAAATCTTTTGCGATTACTCCGTTTATTTTTCCGTCCTCATTTTTTAAAAGATTGATTACTTTACAATAATTCAGAACTACTGCACCTTTTTCTACAGCGGTTTGTGCGATATTAACTGCAAGCCGCGCATCATCGAATTGTCCGTCATGATAAACTACTCCACCCTCTAAATGATCTTTTTTTAAAGTTGGCAATTTTTCAAATGTTTCTTTTCTATTAATAGATATTGATTTACCAAAACTTAATTTTCCAGCCAGCAAATCATAAAATTTTAAACCAAGCAAATAAAAGATTTGTTGAAGTTTTTTATAACAAGGAATAATGAAACTTAAATTATGTACCAGGTGTGGCGCATTTTTAATTAATAAACCTCTTTCGTGTAATGCTTCATAAACCAGGCTGATATTACCTTGTGCTAAATATCTTACACCTCCATGCACTAATTTGGTACTCCGGCTGGAAGTACCTTTGGCAAAATCTGCTCTCTCCAATAACAAAGTTTTAAATCCACGGGAAGCGGCATCCATAGCAATCCCCAGCCCGGTAGCACCACCACCGATAATAATAATATCCCAATTATCTGTCTGCGTTTCTAACTTATTTATAAAAGAAGTCCTATCCATTTTTAGAGAAAGCTTTAACTTGTTTCAAATATAAAAACGAAATGAATCATTATAAAACAAGATAGGAAATATGTCTAAAATAATTTGCTTTTCTTTCTTTACCTATAAATAAAAAAACCTTCCGGGTTTTCACAACCGGAAGATTTTTTCGAATTTATTATTTTAGAAAACCAATTGAATCTAACGAGCATTAGTTACACTTGACCTTAACATCCAGGCCATCTTTTCATGCTCTTTCATAATACCCGTTATGAAGTCAGAACTTCCCTTATCATCGTATTTTTTATCAAAATCTTCAATTAAGATTCTGGTTTTTCTTATCAATGCATCATGATCTGAAACCAATTCAGCAAGCATGGTTTCTGCAACTGAAGCTGTAGCGGCATGTTCTTTCAAAGATGCTTCTGCAAGAAATTCTTTCATGCTGCCTATTGCAAAATGGCCAACTTTTCTTACGCGTTCAGCTACAGAATCAATAATAGTTTGAAGTTGATTGTATTGATCATCGAGGAATAAATGCAACGCATGAAAATCGCGCCCCTCAATATTCCAATGAAATTTTAAAGTTTTCGTGTAAAGTACAAATTCATCCGCTAATACCTGGTTCAAAGCATCAGCTACTTTTTTACTGTTAGCGCTTGAAATGCCTGTGTTTAAATTGTCTTGAGTTTTTGAAGTTTTTGCCATAATTGTTCGGTTTTATTTTTTAATAAAATATAGTTTTATTGAAATACAATATGAGTGCCAAGTTTGGTTATTTGAGAGCTTGAATTGTTTATAGTTTTATAAACAGGAATCTTCAATATTTGTTCATTTACTGTAAAGCCTCATCCTAACCCCTGCCCGACTATGTCATTCAGGCGGGCTTCTCCAAAAGGAGAAGGAGTCCACTTGTTGAATACGTCTAAAGCAATGACAAACAAGAAACCTGAATCATGATTATTTCCTGCCCGAAAGACAAGGTCAGGCGGGTTGGTTTACTGTAAATGTTTTTTAAGAAAAAAATTACGGATGAAGAAAATCTTCTATCAAAGGAAAAAGTTTGTAGGGTTCTTCTATTTGCGGATTATGACCTGATCTTTCAAACATCACAAATTTAGCCTGCGGACAGTATTCTTTAAATTTCTCCATCATCACAGGAACAGCTACGCGATCATATCTTCCACCGTAAATCAGAACAGGCATTTTTAAATTTTTCAATTCTTTCCGGTAATCAAAACTTCCAATATCACTCCCTACAATAAAATCACCATCCCTTCCTACCATCTGATAATATAATTTTGAATTGAAAGAATTAGGATAAGGTTTCCGTTCCCGCGATAAAAAATTATTAGGGTTATACGCATATAAAAATCCGTAAGGAACTTTAGCATATAATCTCTGATGTTCCGGATCGCTTGATACTGCGCCCGCTTCGCGAATGATCATTAAGGAATCCCACACTTCGGGATAATTGGTGGCTATTTCATGATTGCTATTATCATCATTTGCCTGCCACATGAGATAGCTGTGAAAAGTATTGGCCAGAATAAGATGACTCACATGCTCAGGATATTTTAAAGCGTAGCCCTGCGCTACCACTCCACCGTAAGAATGGCCAAGCACATTCCATTTTTCAAAATGGAGCGCTTTCCTTAACCCTTCCACATCTTCTATGTCTCTCGCCAAAGTGTATTCTTTTACATTTTTAGCAGTATCACTTTTTCCTCTGCCAAACGCATCAAAATAAATGATCTCATTATCTTTTGCCAAAGAATCAAAAACACGATAACCGATATGAGAACCACCAGGGCCGCCCGGAATGATGATTAACGGATCGCCGTGGCCTACTAATACCACATACAATTTTGCTCCGTTTACTTCAACATATTTTCCATCGGTATAGCTGCTTGGATAGTTTTGTGCATATAAAAATCCAAAAAAGAAAAGGAATGAAATGAGTGAAATTGACTTCTTCATATAAAGAATATTTAAAAAAAGGAAGGTATTAAAAGTTTCTGTTCCAATCTTATTTTCTTTAATAATAAAGCATAAAACAAAGGATGGCTCTTCGTATATTATGTTAAAACATTCAAGAGTGATCTTAACAAAATTTATACTCTATTTTCCCTTTTGAAAAAATAACTGGCACTATTTTTTCAAAAGGGTTAATGTCTTAAAAGTATTTATTTTCTTAAAATTAAATTCAGTTATGCAACCTTTAAAGAATCTTAAAAAATTATTCATTGCTCTTTCATTCGTAGCTGGTTTAACAGCGTGCAATAATAAATCGTCAGATAAAAGAGATATTCACCTATTAAACGATTCGACCGCTTATCACAATAGTTCATCTACTGACACAGCAACCCGAACAAAAGTTAATGAAATTCGTAATAATACCTCAAACAATAAAAAAGCCTCGGCTGTGGGCACTGATAATTCAGGAGCTTCCGGAAATGAAAGTACCGTTTCTAAAAATGAAGCTTCATCATCAACAAAAGCCACTCAAAAAAAAGGTTGGAGTAAAGGTGCGCAGGGAGCAGTGATTGGTGGCGCAGTGGGCGCAGTGGGCGGCGCTATTATTTCTAAAAAGAAAGGTGTAGGCGCTGCGGTAGGTGGTGCAGTAGGTGCAGCCGGGGGATACATCATCGGCCATGAAAAAGATAAAAAGGATGGGAGGGTAAAAAAATAATTTTCTTCTGATTGGCTTTCGTCTGTAGTCTCAAAATGCAGTAAAGCAACATTAAATGAAGATTTCTATTTTTTTTGAATGGATTTTAATCTTTTGGAGGTATTTTTTATAAAGATGGTTAATGAAACAAACTAAGCTTCTTTTTCTTAACAGTCATCTTTTTCTTAAAATAAATATTGGTATAATTCTTCTACTTTTCCCAAAGGCACTACTTCAATTCCCTGCCTACCGGCAGGCAGGTTAAATTTGTTTTTACCTAAACCTTTGGTATTGTATTTACTCACAATTATTTTTTCAAAGCCCAATTTTTGCGCTTCGGCTATTCTTTGTTCAATGCGATTTACCGCTCTTATTTCTCCACTCAATCCTACTTCTCCGGCAAAACATAAATGCATTGGCAATGGTACATCTTCGTAAGATGAAAGCAACGCGCTCAAAACAGCAAGGTCAATGGAAGGGTCTTCCACTTTTAATCCTCCCGCAATATTGATGAAAACATCTTTTATCCCAAACTGGAAACCACCTCGTTTTTCCAAAACAGCAAGTAACAATTGCAATCTCCTTAAATCAAAACCGGTATTAGTTCTCTGGGGAGTACCGTACACACTTTGAGTAACTAAAGCCTGCACTTCTATCAGCAACGGGCGAATTCCTTCCATGGTAGCTGCAATGGCAACACCACTTAATTGCTCTTCTTTTTGGGTAATTAAAATTTCAGAAGGATTGGTAACTTCTTTCATTCCCTCGCCGGTCATTTCATAAATTCCTAATTCGGACGTGGAACCAAAACGATTTTTTAAAGTGCGCAAAATGCGATAGGCATAATGGCGGTCGCCTTCAAATTGCAAAACAGTATCCACCATGTGTTCCAGAATTTTTGGACCGGCAATACCTCCCTCTTTGGTAATATGCCCGATTAAAAAAACAGGTATATTGGTTTCTTTGGCAAATCTTTGAAACTCTCCTGCACTCTCTCTTATTTGCGAAATACTTCCTGGCCCGGATTCTATATAAGGCGATTGAAGTGTTTGTACCGAATCAACTATTACTAATTGCGGCTTCAGCTTTTTTATTTCTTTAAAAATAGATTGCGTATTGGTTTCAGTAAGAAGATAGAAATTTTCATTACTCATTTGTAACCTGTCAGCACGCATTTTAATTTGTTGCTCACTT
>DASSHD010000649.1:0-4440 GCA_035693085.1 Hanamia sp.
TTAAATTTTAAAAAGTATGAAATTAAATCACAAAAATATTCTCTCCGTTTTAATGATTGCTTTTCTTTTTGCATCGTGTGGCAATAAGAATCAGCAGCAACAGCAAGGCCCCCCGCCTGCTGTACCCGTAACCGTTGCAGAAGTTACATCAACCAATGCGGTATTTTATGACCAATTTCCCGGAACCGTAACCGCACTGGATCAAATAAGTCTTACCTCACAAGTTAACGGATATGTCACGGGGATTTATTTTAAAGACGGGCAACATGTAAAAAAAGGGCAGCCTTTGTATTCCATAGATGCGCAAATATATAAAGCCAATTATAACCAGGCCGTAGCTGACCTCCAGGTGCAGGAAGCAAATTTGGTAAAAGCAAAACAAGATTCAGTAAGGTTCAACGAATTGGCAAAGCACGATGCTATTGCTAAACAGCAGGTGGACTACGCAAATGCTGCTTTGCGTGTTACCGAAAAGCAAGTAGCGGCTGCAAAAGCTAATGTAGCGAGTGTCCAATCGAATGTTCAATTTGCCAGTATCAATGCACCTCTCACAGGTACGATAGGTATTTCACAAGTGAAAAAGGGAACCGCCGTAGTAGCAGGGCAAACCATATTAAATACTGTCTCAACTAATAATCCAATTGCTGTTGATTTTACCGTAGATCAAAAAAATATTTACCGTTTTATGCAATTGCAGCAGCAGAAGAACTCTGTAAGCGATTCTACATTTACAATTGCTTTTGGCAGTGATATATATCCTTCTCCGGGCCATATCAGTTTAATAGACAGAGCAGTGGATCCTCAAACAGGAACCATTAAAGTACGATTGGTATTTCCAAATGATAAAGACATGCTGAAACCAGGAATGAACGCTACTGTCAGGGTAAAAAATACCTCTTCAAAAAATGCAACAATGATTCCTTATAAAGCTGTAACGGAAATGCTGGGAGAATTTTTTGTGTATGTGGTAGGCGATAGTTCTAAAGTTTCGCAACGGCAATTAGTATTAGGCCAGCAAATTGGAGAAAATATAATTGTAAATAAAGGATTAAATCCCGGTGAAAAAATAGTAGTAGATGGAGTTCAGAATTTGCACGAAGGGTCGGTGATAAGTACGAAGTAGTAGAGACAGGTTGCAACCTGTCTGCATGAAAAACAGGTTGCAACCTGTCTTTATGAAAAGAAATACCTGTCTGTAAAAAAGCGAATAATACAGAACAGTAAACAAACCTGCCTGACGGCAGACAAAGAAATAATGGAAATTCTTGTTTTATTTCTAATAAAAATTATTAAAAATAAAAGAAGAGTATAAGTAAAAAATGAAATGCAGTAAACAAAGAAATAATTCAGATTTCTGTTTTGCATTCTGATAATAAAAAGAATTAAGGTTAAAAATGATCGCAGAAACTTTTATAAAACGTCCGGTTACGGCAATTGTAATTTCAATTGTAATTGTGCTGGTAGGAATCATATCTATGTTTAACCTGCCTGTTGCCAAGTATCCTAATATCTCGCCACCAACTGTAAGTGTAGTGGCGAATTTCATTGGAGCTGATGCACAAACAGTAGAGCAGACGGTCACTACCCCCATGGAGACCCAGATCAACGGATCGCCCGGGATGACCTATATGACAAGTGGAAGTACCTCAAGCGGACAAAGCAGTATTAATGTAATTTTTGATATTGGTACTAATGTAGATATTGCTTCGGTAGATGTTCAAAACAGGGTAAATGTAGCATTGCCGACTTTGCCCGATGAAGTGACGCGTTTGGGCATTACTGTAAGGAAGAGAAATCCCAGTCCGCTGGCTATTTTTGCATTTTATTCGCCTCATGGCACGCACAATTCCAGCTTTATAGGTAATTATGTAAATATTCATATACAGGATGCAATAAAACGTGTGAAAGGTGTAGGTGATATAAATTCTTTTGGTGATGATTTTAGTATGCGCATCTGGCTCAATCCTGAAAAACTGGCTGCATTGGGTATTACTCCGGCTGATGTGTCCAAAGCAGTTAACGATCAAAATATACAAATTGCACCTGGCACAATAGGTGGTCTCCCTCAACCTGACCAGCAGAGCTTTGAATATAATGTGCTCACTAACAGCCGGCTTAATACAGTAGATCAGTTTAAAAATATTATTGTTCGAAATAATCCTGCTACCGGCAACATTGTTTATCTGAAAGATATAGCGAGAGTGGAGTTAGGTAAATTCAATTATGCCCATAATTCTACAGTTAATGGCATGCCGGCTACTTATCTTATCGTATATCAAACACCTGAGGCCAATACATTGCAGACTTATGAAGGCATTTTAAAAACCCTTACCGAATTAAAAAAGACATTTCCAAGTGATCTGGCTTATTTAATACCGAGCGAGAATGTATCAGTAATTAAGGCATCTATCAAAGAAGTAATTACCACTCTGCTTGAGGCGCTCACGTTGGTAGTATTAGTGGTATTTTTATTTCTACAGGATTGGCGGGCTACTTTAATTCCTGTATTAGCGATACCTGTTTCACTGATAGGAACTTTTACTTTCTTTCTTATTTTTAATTTCACCATCAATACTCTTACTTTATTTGCATTTATATTGGCGATAGGGATAGTGGTGGATGATGCAATTATAGTAGTGGAGGCCTCTCAGCATTATATAGACCGCTATAATCTATCGGCAAGAGAAGCTACAAGAAGAGCCATGCAGGATATCTCCGGGCCGGTAGTAGCTATCGCCTTAATATTGGCGGCAGTATTTGTGCCTGTCGGATTCATACCGGGAATCGTAGGTAGGTTGTATCAGCAATTTGCTATTACCATTGCTGTCTCAGTTATCATTTCGGCTTTTGTAGCACTTTCACTTACACCCGCATTATGTTCTCTTTTATTGCGGCATTCGAAAGAAGAAAAAGATAAGAAGGGTCTGCTACAGAAATTCTTTGGTGCCTTTAACAGCCGGCTCAGAAAAATAACGGCTTCTTATTCGAGAGGTGTGGCTTTGGGAATCAGGAAAACAGCTTTTGTAATAATTCTTCTTGCAGGTATATTTGTTTTACTGTTTGTACTTTTTGAAAAAAAACCAACTGGTTTTATTCCACAGGAAGACGAAGGAAGTTTGTTGGTAACCTATGAAATGCCGGAAGCAACATCTACAACCAGGAGTTTTGCAATGCTGAAAACGCTGGTTGCACGAATAAAATCCATACCCGAGGTATCTGTAGTGGGAGGCCTCGCAGGGTTCAACATTATCCAGGGTTCCAACAAATCCAATACAGGGACTCTGTGGATCATGCTGAAACCCTGGGATCAAAGGAAAGGTAAAGGTCAGGATGAGATAAGCATCATGCAAAAGATACAGGATAAAACAGCCGACCTTAAAGAAGCAAGAGTATTGCCGATAGCGCCTCCGCCTGTACCTGGCTTGGGACGGACAGCAGGTTTTACACTTGAGTTGGAACAGACTACCAGTACCGATGACATTCAAAAATTTAGCCAGGTAGTCAGGAAATTCCTTGAAGAAGCAAACAAACGTCCGGAAATAGGAGTTGCTTTTACTTTCTTTACCGCAAATACCCCCAGTTACCAGGTAGATGTGAACCGTGATAAAGCAAGGCAATTGGGAGTAAATGTTTCTGATGTTTACAATACTTTATCCACCCTTTTGGGGAGCACCTACATTAATCAGTTTACCATTTTCGGAAGAAACTTCAGGGTGGTTAGCGAAGCGGATAGCACTGATCGTTCATCACTTAGCGAAGTGGGAAAATATTATGTAAGGAACAACGTGGGCAATATGATTCCGTTGAGTTCTTTAATAACCTCAAAGGTTATAGAAGCCCCGGCTTTAATTTCGCATTATAATGTAAACCGGTCAATAGAAATAAACGGAAGTGCAAAACCCGGTTTTAGTAGCGGTCAGGCACTCACTGCATTACAGGAAACCGCTGCAAAGTTTTTACCCGCCGGATACAGTTACGAATTTTCAGGTATGTCGCTTGAAGAACAAAAAGCCGGTAATAAGACAGTAATGATCTTCGCGCTATCCCTCGTGTTTGTATTCCTCTTCCTTGCAGCATTATACGAAAGCTGGTCAGTACCTTTTTCGGTATTATTTGCCGTTCCGGTGGGCGCATTAGGTTCCATTATTGTATTGAGTTTATTACCCAATATTTCTAATAACATTTATGCCCAGATCGGGTTGATCACATTGATTGGGTTGGCGGCGAAAAATGCCATATTGATCGTAGAATTCGCAAAAGAAAGAGTTGATAGTGGGATGGATTTAATTAAGGCAACTATCGCAGCAGTGAAATTGCGATTCCGCCCAATTATTATGACGTCATTGGCATTTATCTTCGGCGTTTTGCCTCTGGCATTTGCAACCGGGGCAGCAGCAGAATCACGAAAAACTATTGGTTGGACAGTGTTTGGAGGCATGT
>DASSHD010000650.1:0-7540 GCA_035693085.1 Hanamia sp.
AAACTGCGGCACAAGCGAAGACAGGATGATATCGACAGGCGTTACAAAATAAAATCACCTGATAAATGAATTTAACTTTGTCAAAGTAGAATTAAGAAAAACTCTGAAAGTGGAACTTATTATGAGCAGGCCAAATGGTATGCAGCTTATCGTAGAAAACCTTAAAGTTGATTTATATAATTGGGCTGTACCATTTATTGGAGAATCTTATAAAAGTGATGGGTTACGATTAGCTTCATTAAAAGATATTGCAGCTTTTAAATTAGATGCTATCACTACAAGAAAAACGAAAAAAGATTATTACGATTTATACTTTCTATTAAATAAGTTGTCTTTAGAAGAAATGGTAAACGCATATAAAGAAAAATATCCTTATAATAATATCAAAAATGTGATTGTAGGCCTTAGCTCCTGTTCGGCAGCCGACAATGACGAACAACCAAATTTGATTAAACCTGTTAGTTGGACTGAAGTCAAGGCCAGACTAATAGATGAAGTATCACAATATGAGAAAAAAATTATTGTTCAAAAGGAAAGTCAAATAAAGAAAAGAGAAGAAAATCTAAGACAATTATTAAAGAAAAAAAGAGATAAAAAAATATAACTCAATTCATGTCTTTCCTCACAGTTCCCCGTACTCATACTTTCTCCCGTTGAATTTTGGCTAAAGCCTGTAGCCTTTATTAAATATTGTCCACATGCTAAAGGAAGTAACATTTTATTTAAGGCAGTTATCCTTCCAAAATAAATTTTTGAAAAGCTTTGCGATTAATCTATCTAATCCTGAATTTTTTTCTGAAAAAAATCTTTTTTTAAGAAACGTTTTTATTTATTTCTTTATTACAAAAATTATTTTCAGAATTTAATGGCACCAATCTTGTTCTAACGTTAATACCACTTATTTTTTATTATTAGTGGTAAAAATGATTAAAATTTTTACTGTAAATTTGTTGACAACGATTAGCTATTCTAAAATGAAAATGAAGTTTAAATCTTACCTGGCAAAGCCATTTGCCCTCTATATATATAAGCAAATAAAAAGATCAATGGGAACTGCTATCGCCGATCAGGATAGCATATTTAATACATTGATCAAAACTGCCGCCAAAACAGAATTTGGCAAAGAGCATAATTTTGATAAGATTAAATCTCACGAAGATTTTACAAAAAATGTCCCCATACGTGAATACGAAGATTTTAAAATATATATAGAGAAAATAAAACAGGGAAAACAAAATATTCTCTGGAAAGGTTTTCCTATTTATTTTGCAAAAACAAGTGGCACCACAAGTGGCATAAAATATATTCCAATTACCAAAGATTCTATTCCCAATCATATTAATACAGCGAGGAATGCTTTATTATGCTATATGGCTCAAACAGGACATTCAGAATTTGCAGATGGAAAGATGATCTTTCTGAGTGGTTCTCCCGAGCTGGAAAGAGTAGGTGGAATCCCTACAGGAAGATTAAGCGGAATTGTAAATCATCATATTCCCAGGTATTTAAGATGGAACCAATTACCCTCTTTCGAAACAAATTGCGTAGAGGACTGGGAAGAAAAATTAAAAAAAATAGTAGAAGAAACTGTTAATGAAAGGATGACGCTCATCAGCGGGATACCGCCGTGGATGCAAATGTATTTTGATGAACTTGAAAAGAAAACCGGAAAGAAAATAAAAGATATTTTTCCTGATTTTAGTGTGATGGTTCACGGGGGAGTAAATTTTGAGCCGTATAAAGCCAAACTTTTTGAAAGCATCGGAAAAAAGATTGACACGATTGAAACCTATCCGGCAAGCGAAGGGTTTTTTGCTTTCCAGGATAGCCTCAGTGAAGAAAATTTATTGCTGAATACTGACAGCGGTATATTCTACGAATTTGTGCCTGTAGAAGAAATTTCAAAAGAAAATCCTTCAAGGCTTACTCTAAAAAATGTGGAATTAAATAAGAACTATGTGCTCATCATCAGCAACAACGCTGGTTTGTGGGCATACAACGTTGGAGATACCGTAAAGTTTGTTTCATTAAATCCATATCGCATTATTGTAACAGGAAGAGTAAAACATTATATTTCCGCATTTGGCGAACATGTAATCGGAGAAGAGGTAGAAGATTCTTTGATAAAGGCTGCAGAAACAGAAAATATCAAAATAACTGAGTTTACTGTGGCACCCAATATTTCAAAAACAGGTGAAAAAAGTTTTCATGAATGGTATATTGAATTCGAAAATCTTCCCAAGAATTTAGACAACTTCGCAAAAAAAATAGATGTCAATTTAAGAAAGAAAAATATTTATTACGATGACCTTATCAAAGGACATATTCTTCAACCATTGAAAATCCGTGTGGTTCAAAAAAATGGATTTATTAATTACATGAAAAGTGTGGGGAAGCTCGGAGGGCAAAATAAAGTGCCACGCCTTAGTAACGACCGCAAATTGGTTTCTGCTTTAAAAACATGGATACAAAAGGAGCCGGCAGAATCTTTAACAGATTAGCACTATACTATTTTATTTTTGATACTGTAATTAAATTTTCGTTCAGAGACTTTTATAATTTTACAGTAAAGCCCGCCTGTTCCTGGCTCAAGGATTTCTGCCTGAAATGGTTCATTCAGGCGGGTGTTCGGCATTCGGGCAGGCAACAAATAACAGGGATTCTGTTTTCAATTTTAGACACCTTTCAGGAATTAAATTCTATATTTCTACTATTTCTTAACCATACTGCATAAATTGGTGTGTAATTTGAGATATATGCCTTTTATATAGAGTTATGGAATTAAAAAAAGAAGAAGAAAAGAAAAAAAAATCATTGTTATTTAAGGCAGGTAAAGCGCTCGCCTGGATTGCAGCATCATTGATCTTTTTAATTATTCTTGTTTTAATTCTTATTCAAACTTCCTTTGTCCAAAATTTTGCCCGCAAAAAAATTGTCAGCTATTTGGAGAATAAGTTAAAAACGAAAGTAGAAATAGGTAAACTCGACATCAAATTTCCTACAGCCATTTCACTTCAGCATGTATTCCTGGAAGATCAATCAAAAGACACTTTACTATACGGCGGAGAAATAAAAGTGGATATTAATATGCTTGCTCTTATCAGGAAAAATATTTCGATAAAAGAAATAGCGCTGAATGATATAGTAGCAAAAGTAAAAAGGCCGGATTCTGTTTTCAATTTTCAATTTATTGTTGATGCATTCAGCAGCGGCCAAAAAAACATAGCACAAAATAATAGCGCTACTTCTTCTTCGCTGAAAATAAATATTGACAGAATACTTATCAACAAAACAAGAATCGTTTATAAAGATTCGTTTACCGGCAATGATATGGACCTGGCGATTGGTCATTTCGATACAAAGATTTCCACATTTGATCCTTCTCATTTAATATTTAATTTTCCATCCATCACACTCTATGGATTGAAAGGATATTTTTATCAATTAAAGCCTTTGGAAGAACCGGCAAAAGAAACCATAGCCAAAGCTGGAACCGAACCACAAAACGATCTGCAATTTTTAAATAAAGAAATTAACCTGAGCGATATTGATGTAGCTTATAACAGTGAGCCATCAGATATGAAGACTTCTTTTGTAATTGCAAAAGCATCGCTTCATCCTAAAAATATTGACCTGAAAAATATGCTCTTTAGTTTGAAAGATGCATCATTAACCAATTCAAATATTGCAATAGAAACGAATGCTTCCGGCAAAATGGCTGTAGCACCCAAAGATACTTCAGCAACTGCAACCGCACCTTTCATGAAAATCATTTCTGATAATATCACGGTTAAAAACCTGAACCTGAAATACGATGACAACTCAGTGCCAAAAGCGCCTTCAGGAATGGACTATTCTCACTTGGGATTTCAGCAACTTTCTATCAGTGCTACAGGTGTGGAATATAGTTTGGATACCATCATTGCTTCCATAAAATCGGCTAATATGAGGGAAAAAAGTGGTTTCGTTTTAAATAATTTAACTACTGATTTCTATATGATTCCTAACGGCGTATTTCTTTATAATTTATTACTTCAAACGCCTGGCACTGAGCTAAAAAACAGGGCTTACATTACTTATTCTTCATTGGATGCGATTAAGAAAAATATAGGTGAATTGGGTTTGTATTTTGATTTGCAGCAAAGCAAAATATCAATGAAAGATATATTGACTTTTGTGCCACAATTAAAAAACCAAACTTCTTCTTTGTCACCTAATACTACAATTTATGTGGATGCAAAAATTACCGGGAAAGTGAGCGACCTTAATATTCAAAAATTAAATGTAAAAGGATTAAACGCAACTGATATTAATGCAAGCGGAATTGTAAGAGGATTGCCTGATCCTAAAAAAATGTATGCCGATTTAACTATCAATAAGTTTCAATCTTCCCGCAAGGATGTGCTTTCTTTAACACCAAAAAACAGTTTACCCAAAACAATTACTTTACCGGAAAGTTTTGGTGCAAACGGTCGTATAAAAGGTGGCATGAATAATCTAAACACAGACCTGGCGGTAAATACAACATTGGGAAATGCAAAAATAAATGGAACATTAACCAATATCACCGATAAAAATAAAGCTCAGTATGATATGAGATTAAGTGTAAATAATTTACAATTAGGCAAAATAATGCAAAACCCCAAACTGGGTGCGGTAACGGGAGATTTTAAAGTACATGGAAATGGTTATGATCCGCAAACTGCAAATGCAAATTTCAATGGAGATATTTCTGAAATCACACTTAACAATTATACCTATCAAAACCTTATTGCTGAAGGAAGCATCGCAGATAAGAATTACAAAATAAACCTGGCGCTGCATGATCCCAATATTGACGCAACAGTTGCAGCTAATGGAATATTCTCCCGTAATTTTCCAACACTGCATTTAGAAGCAACAATAGACAGTATAAAAACAATGCCGCTTCATTTTACAAGCGTACCTGTATTTTATCATGGAGAAATAAACGGAGACTTTCTAAATATTAATCCTGATAGCCTTGAAGGAAATTTAATTGTAAGTAAATCCATCCTTGTCAATAACGGTAAAAGAATTACATTAGATTCTATCAAAGTAACCGCTGAGAACGCGCCAGACACTCAAAGCTTACTTTTAAAAACAGATTTTCTTTCTGCATCTATAAAAGGAAAATATAAACTCTCCCAGTTAGCTGATGTTTTTAAAAAGGCAATGGATCCGTACTTTTCACTTTCCTCTGAAAAGGACAGCACTAAAGTGGAACCATACCATTTCACAGTAAACGTAGAAATAATCAATAATCCTGCATTGAATGCATTATTGCCGCAATTGACACAATCAAGACCGATCTCGCTTTCAGGAAACTTTGCGAGCGATAGCGGATGGAATATTTCCTTAAAATCGCCGCATATTGTTTATGGGACGTCAATAATTGATTCTCTTAATATAAATACGGGTACAAAAGATAGTTCTCTCGCTTTCAATGCTTCCATAAGACACTTTAAGAGCGGATCTTCATTCAGCGTGTATGCTACCTCGTTAGATGGTACTATTCAAAATAATAATATTGATTTTAAATTAAATATTAAAGATCAAAATTCAAAAGATAAATATAGCCTAAGTGGTAAAATTGATCAACCGGCTTTGCATAAATATGTTTTTAGTTTATCGCCCGAGAACCTATTATTAAATTACAATAAATGGACTGTTAATACGGATAATAAAATTCAACTTTTTAATAATGATATTAATGCTCATAATTTTGTTTTGAGCCACGAAGGCGAGCAATTGAGCATTAATAGTGCAGGAACAGGAGTAAATGAGCCTTTACAAATTGAATTTAAAAATTTCAAAATAGAAACGATCACAGGATTTATTCAAAATGATTCACTAATGGTTGCGGGATTATTGAATGGGAATGCTACAGTAAAAAATATACAAGTACATCCTACATTTATTACGGATCTAAATGTAAATAATCTAAGTATTTACAAAGACACCATTGGTAACCTGAGCTTGAAAGTAAATAATACTGTTGCCAATACATACCATGCTGATGTAAACCTGGAAGGATATGGAAATGATGTTAGCATAAATGGTGACTACCTGGTAAAACCAACAAACAGCAGCTATGATTTTGTACTAAATATCAAAAGCCTTCAAATGAAAGCTGTGGAAGGATTTAGTAATGGAGAATTGAAAAATGCGAGTGGAAATATTTATGGTAAAGTTGCAATAAACGGCAGCCTCGACAATCCGAATATTGACGGAAAGATACAATTCAATAATACCGCTTTTAATGTGACCATGCTTAACAATGTTTTTAAAATTGATAAAGAAGCAATTGCGATAATTAATAATAAAGGCATTGAGCTAAATAAATTTGCCATACACGACAAAGATAATAATGCGATTGTAATTGATGGTGCCATCAACACAACAGATTTTCAAAATTATACTTTTGATCTAAAAATAAATGCACGAAATTTTCAGGCTATTAATTCTACCAGCAGAGACAATCAACTTTTTTATGGTAAAATGGTTTTTTCTACAAGGCTCACTATAAAAGGTACACCCACCCACCCTATTATTGATGGCGAACTCAGCATAAACGATAAAACAAATTTTACGGTGGTACTTCCACAAAGTCAGGCCGGTGTAGAAAGTAGGGAGGGAATCGTTCGCTTTGTAGATAAAAGCGCAACTGCCGAAGATTCCTTATTTATGGCACCTTATGATTCGCTCAAGGCCACTCCTCTGCAGGGTTACGATGTTTCATTGAATATCGGGGTGGACAAAGATGCCATCTTCAACCTGGTTGTAGATGCCGGAAACGGAGATCTTCTAAGACTTAAAGGAACGGCACAGTTAACAGCAGGAATTGATGCCAGTGGAAAAATAACCCTGGTAGGTTCTTATGATATAGAGGAGGGGTCTTACGATCTTTCTTTTAATTTCCTCAAACGAAAATTTATCATTCAAAAAGGAAGCCGCATAGTATGGACCGGGGATCCGACCACCGCGCAAATAAATGTGACAGGAATTTATAAGACCAACACGCCGCCTTATGACCTGGTGCAGCAAGAAATACAATCCACCAGTTCCAATGCCAATATTTATAAACAAAAATTGCCTTTTGAAGTACATCTTATATTACAAGGAGACCTTTTGAAACCACAAATAAGTTTTGACATTATACTTCCTGAGGACAAAAATTATAATGTTTCTGATGCGGTAGTCAGTACTGTGCAGGCCAAATTAGCCCAACTGCGTCAGGAAACAGGCGACATGAATAAACAGGTGTTTGCCTTGTTATTATTAAACCGTTTTGTAGGTGAAGATCCATTTAATAATGGCACTGGTGGTACAAGCGCTGAAACTTTTGCTATACAAAGTGTTAGTAAACTTTTGACAGAACAATTGAATCATCTCGCCCAAAATCTGGTTCAAGGTGTTGATATAAATTTTGATTTGGCTACAACACAGGACTATACCACGGGAACTGAACAGGACCGTACCAACCTAAATGTTGGTATTTCCAAAAGGTTACTTAATGATC
>DASSHD010000651.1:0-4365 GCA_035693085.1 Hanamia sp.
AGATTATATTCTGAAATGTGCTGATGAAAGTTTAAAGCGATTGCAAATTGATTATATTGATCTCTATCAATCCCATGGCGGAACGATGGAAGATAATATTGATGAAACCATAGAAGCTTATGAAATTTTGCTTCAGCAGGGGAAAATAAGGTATTACGGACTTTCATCTATCCGGCCAAATGTGATAAGGGAATTTATAAAAAAATCGAATATCGTAAGTGTGATGACGCAATACAGTTTATTGGATCGCCGCCCCGAAGAAAGCACTTTACAACTACTTCACGAAAATAATATTGGTGTTGTAATAAGGGGAAGCGTTGCAGGTGGTTTATTGATTGATAAACCTGTAAAACCATATTTGAATTATAACGCAAATCAAATTGCTGATGCTGCTAACGCGGTAAAATTGATTTCTTCAGGTAAAAGGAGTGCTGCCCAAACCGCCATCCAGTATGTGTTGAAAAATCCCGCGGTTACTTCTGCCATTGTGGGTATCAGAACTATGGAACAATTAAAGGAAGCCGTTGAAACAATAAATACGACCACACTAAATGAAGAAGAAATGAAGATATTGAGAGAATCGGTTCCCGTGAATTTTTATGAAAATCACAGGTAGAATTTATTTGGATAAATTTATTTTTTAAATCCGATTCTTTGGCGATCATTCCACTTTCTTTGCGCTGCTTTTTCATCCAATAAATTTTCCATGGCATCATAAATTTGAGTAAGCTGTGCATCGTGTTCACCTAAATGATTTTTAATTTGTTTTAATTGTTCTTTCAAATCATTCTCCTTAAAAATAATTTTTCTTATTTCTACAAAGGCTCTCATAATGGCAATGTTCATACTTATTGCCTTGTCGGAATTTAGTATTCCACTTAGCATGGCTACTCCTTGCTCTGTAAAAGCATAAGGCATGTATTTACTATGTTGACCTCTGCCTTTCTTTAAGGTTTCATTTTGCAACCTTAAAGGATGATCACTTATTTCTAAGGTTTCAATTTGCAACCTTATACTTTCAAATTCCTCTTTGGAAAGTTGAAACATAAAATCTTTAGGGAACCGTTTACTGTTTCTTTTAACAGAAAGATTCAGGGATTTGGTTTCCGTTTCGTAAAGAGCCGCAAGATCTCTATCAAGCATTACTCTTTCGCCCCTGATTTCATAAATTCTGTTTTGAATACTTTGAATTATTTGCATAAGCGATTTTTTTTTGCTTAAATATATTTTAACCTTCGTTTAAATTCACAATTTGCTTTGAGGTTGCAAATTGAAACCTCAAAGATTTTTAAAACTTGCGGGATTCTGGTGCTCAATTATAAATTGAATCACTTCTTCCAAACTCAAGCCTGCTCTGTCACAGGCATCCTTAATTTCTTCCCTGGATACATTAGCTGCAAATGATTTTTCTTTCAATCTTTTCTTTACTCCTTTTAATTCCATTCCTTCATATCCGCCGGGACGCATTAAAGAATACGCATGTATCAATCCTGATAATTCATCAAAAGCATACAGCATTTTATCCATTTTAGTTTCCGGTTCTACGCCAAAGTGATTGGGGCCATGCGAGGCGATGGCCCGGATGATTTCAGGATCAATATTTCTTTGTTCTAATTCTTCTATAATTTTTTTGCAATGCAAATCCGGCCATTGATCCCAATCCGCATCATGAAGCAAACCGGCCATTTCCCAGCGCCATTGATCTGCTTCATTGAGATGTTCTTTCTCTTTTGCCCAGCTTTTCATGAGATGTGCTACCTGCCGCATGTGTACACGCAGCTTGTCATTCAACACCCAATCATTCAATAATTGATTGGCTTCTTCCTTTGAAAGTACATTTCCTTTGTTGGCAATACTGCCAAAAGTATTTCTGTTTAATAAAAGGCTCATTTGGTTTTTGAATTAATATTTTAGTAAAAAATTTGATAAAGCGGGATTTCATAAAAATACAATTGTTTTCAATTCTGTCTTTTACTCAGAGAATAGAAATATCATTTATTTGTCTGTCCACTGTTAGCTATGGCCTTTTTAATGAGAATAATGAATTGCCGACTCAAAACTCAATTTACACTTAATGGTATAATCCGTTTAACTTTTTTATCATTTAAAAAAGATAAATGGAAATCTCCTACTTTTATTTGTTTACTGTAATAGTAAAAAATATTTCTTATAAAAAACCTTATTACATCTTTCATAAAATTTCTTTCCTTTGTTCCTCTATGTCTTTATTCATTACTTCTTTAAATTCCGGCAGCAATGGAAATTGCTATTATGTAGGAAACAACACTGAGGCAATACTGGTAGATGCAGGTATTTCGTGCAGGGAAATAGAAAAAAGAATGAAACGGTTAGGTTTAAAAATAGAAAATGTAAAGGCGGTTTTTATTTCTCACGAGCATACTGATCACATCAATGGATTACCAACCCTGATAAAAAAATATCAAATACCTGTTTATATCACTCCACTGACAATGAAACATGGAGGATTAATTTTTGAAGAAAAGCTGATACATACTTTTGTTTCTCACCATCCGGTTATAATAAATGGTTTATCTATTATTGCTTTCCCAAAATTTCATGATGCCAGCGACCCTTATAGTTTTGTAATTTCATGTGATGGCATTTGCGTGGGTGTTTTTACAGATATTGGCGCGCCTTGCAGGCATGTGAAAAAATATTTTCAGCGATGTCATGCAGCTTTTCTCGAAGCCAATTATGATGAGGAAATGTTGGAGAAAGGAGGCTATCCCGTTTATCTTAAAAACCGTATCCGTGGCGGGATGGGGCATTTGAGTAATAAACAGGCCTTGGAACTTTTTATATCTTACAGGCCAAAATTTATGAACCATTTAATAATGTCTCATTTATCAAAAAATAATAATTCACCTGGGCTGGTGCAGCAATTATTTGACAATAATGCTGGTGATGTAAGAATAATAATTGCCTCACGCGATCATGAAACTGAAGTTTTTCATATTGATGAAAAGAATGCAATTAAAACCATTCCGGTTTTTAAACGTAAAAAACAAACTGCTTTGCAACTTTCGTTTTCATTTTCCTGATTTTTATAAAAGAAAATTTTATTTCTGCTCACTACGCAAATTTTTCTATTTTTGCAATCCCTAAAATTACCACTAGTGGTAATAGGGCCTATAGCTCAGTTGGTTAGAGCACCTGACTCATAATCAGGTGGTCCCAGGTTCAAGTCCTGGTGGGCCCACTGGCAATAAAGCAGTTACGAAGTATATTTCATAACTGCTTTATTATTTTGACACGATTTTGACGCACAAATGTATATATAAGTCGAAACCAGAGCACAACCTTCAAACTTTTCAGGAGTAAAATAGGAACGAAGCTGTCCTATCGCAAATGAATGGAAGCACAATAAAACACGCCTTCAAAGGAGAAAAATAAGTAAGAGCGGATATTACCACCGGCAATATAGTTTCGCAAATATCCAATTGAATTATCGGCATCTATTCTTTTATATTCGAAAGAACAACTTACTCCTATAACCAGATTGTTAGCTAAAATATAAGCAAATCCGATTTCGCCGTTAAAATCAGTGAAATTTTGCTTTTAGTCTTGTGCATTATCCATCACAGATGTAGTTTTACCAAACATCAGGCTCATATCTATTATCCTAAAATAGCAAACCGGCCTTTTTCCATTTGAGCAGAAGCAATAAAAAAATAAAGGGAAGCAAGGATCAACAATAATACTCTTTTCGTAATCAGGCGGGTATGAGTAGATATCAATACTATGGTTTCAAGGCTCAAAAATCATTTCTACTCCGATTTTCTTAGCCCGTCAGGGCTGCCAACTTTTGGACGGTTTATCAAGGGTTGATAAACTTTTGAGAGATTGGTCACTCTAAACATTCACTAAAAAAAACTCCAATAACGCTTCTCCATTATTATCTTTTACAAGTTGAATATCGTCGTTTATTTTATACATGTAGCTGTTATTTAAAGAGGCTGGTAGAAAAATAATTCCCAGTTTGAGTTGAACTTACACCTTAGCTATAATTGATTTTTAATAATTGACCCCAATAATAAAATAAATATTAAGGATTTCATTTCTATTCTGAATTTTTTTTCTATATCCTATCAGGCAACCTATTCCAAAAAGATTCCGATTATATAAACAGATAAAAATTAGAACCACTTATCAGATTCTCTTGATACGAAAAGAGATTGAAATAGAAAAGTCGAACTAATACAAATCACTTTAAAAACTTTAAAAATATTTTATGAAAATCAAGAATTTTGCATTGTTATTATCAGCAAGTTTGGTAGTAATGATTCTTACATCCTGTTCCAAATCCTCCAGTAATCCTATGACAGGTGCGAACACAACATCAGT
>DASSHD010000652.1:0-3291 GCA_035693085.1 Hanamia sp.
TAAAATTGCGGATGCCAAACGTGGGGATATTGGAAATACTTCTCATCAATATGCCAAAGCTTTTTTTGAAACCATTCCTTTTGATGCCATTACTGTGGCGCCTTACATGGGAAGTGACAGTGTAAAGCCGTTTTTGGATTATAAAAATAAATGGACGATTGTTTTGGGGCTTACGAGTAATGAAGGAAGCAAAGATTTTCAACAACAACGCATAAACGAAAATTTTTTATACGAAGAAGTTATTATAAAAACTTCTGAATGGGGAAGAAAGGAAAATCTCATGTTTGTAGTGGGTGCTACAAAAGCAGGTGATATCAAATCTATAAGAAAGATAATTCCTGATCATTTTTTATTGATTCCGGGAGTAGGTTTCCAGGGTGGCAATCTTGCTGAAGTATCCAGATATGGATTGAATAGGGATTGCGGACTTCTGGTAAATGTTTCCCGTGCGATTATTTATGCAGGGGATAAAGAAAATTTTGCTGATGAAGCGAGAGGCATTGCTTTGGAATATCAAACGGAAATGAAGGAATATCTTAGTATCTGATACCGGTAGTCATAAAATTATTTTATACGCCTTACAAGGATTACTATCTCTGCTCCTTTTCTTTGAAAGAAGTGTAAACAGTAAGCGAACCTGCCAGCAGGCAGATAATTATCAAAAACTCATATTCTTCATTCGCACAGAATCCCGGTTGCGTAATTTTTTTAAGCAGAATAGATTTGAAATGCACCATGCATCCTGCTACAAATTTGAGGCTATCTTTGCCAACATTTTATGAAATCACCCAAATATAAAAATTCGCTGCTCTATAAAATATCGGGTAATGGATTAAAGAAGCCATCATACCTGCTTGGTACAATGCATATCATCTGCGCTAAAGATTTTTATTTACATGAAAAAGCACTTAGGGCATTGGATAAATGCAGCATTTATTATATGGAAGTGGACCTGGGCAGTGCACAACAATTACAAGTGATGGAGCAGCAAGCATCGGGTGTCCCTGATATTTATGAAGGACTTTCCGTTTCGCAAAAGGAAAACCTTGATCATATTCTGCAAAATCAATTTGGTTTATCACTGGACGAAGCAAAGCAACTGCCTCCGGTAACGCTTATTAACCGCATGGCCATTTCTGCTATTAATTGTGATGACATCAGGATGGTAGAGATGGAGTTATTGAAAGTAGCACAGGCAAAAGGTTTACAAACTGCCGGGCTTGAAACAGCATTAAGACAATTAAGTATTGCACAAAAAGTGTTTACCGGCAAAGAAATTTTATGGCAATTAAAATCCGCTAATGCCTACAAAGAACTTTTTGCTAAAATGGTGAAGGCTTACCATTCCGAAAATCTGCAGGAGCTTGCGATGCTTGTAACCGATAAACGGTTTATGACTAAAAGGGCATATAATATTCTGGTTATCAACAGGAATAAACGTTGGGCAAAAGCCATTCCATCACTGATTGCATCACAAAGTGCTTTTATTGCGGTTGGGGCGGGTCATTTACCGGGTGAGCAGGGAGTTTTACAATTTCTAAATGAGCAGGGATATATAGTAAACCCAGTGTATAGGTAACTGTTATACAGGAAAATAAATCCAATCCCGATATTAAGATACGGGAATTAGCACGAATTTTTTTGTTGATTTATACTTCGCAGGGAGCAAATTAGTGAGTTTTTCAGGTTAAATAATTCGCTGTTTTGTCATTTATGCGGTATCAATTGCCACTAACTTTAGTTAGTGGAATTGAGGTTGCCTTTCCTGGCTTTAGCCAAAAGTTAAAAGATATTTCCTTATAAAGAATCAATAGATTTTGGCTAAAGCCTTTGAAGATATTTCATCATTCCACGGGTTGAAACCCGTGGCAATTCAGCCCGTGGCAATTAAAATACCCTGACCCTATACTTCGGAGAGAAATTAGTCGGTTTTCCAAGTTAAAATATTCACGGTTTTATCCCTTGCAGAGTATAATGTTGAAATATTAGATGTATAACAAATTGCACACCTCACCTGTCCTTTTGAGAGAATTAAAGAGTGTATCACCGTTGGCCAGTCAGAGTTAAAATTAAAGTGTAATTTTTCATATAGCCGAAGAACGTAAGAACACTAAAAATTTTGATATTTGTCTTTAGATGATGAAAAGTTACCTTTGAAAGTAATATTGAAAATTACGAAATGATAGATTTTCGCATCAATAACAGTAAAGCAATCTGCCTGTCCGGTAGGCAGACAAATATTCAGGAATCTTATTTAACAAATAAACCATTTCAAAATGGCACAGGATCTTTTTCAATCTCCCGATTATTTTAATGTAGATGAATTGCTTACCGATGAACATAAGTTGATTAGGGAAAGTGTACGTAATTACGTCAAAAAAGAAATTTCACCGATCATTGAAGATTATGCGCAAAGAGCGGAATTTCCGGAACAGATTGTGAAACAATTAGGGCATCTTGGATGTTTCGGCCCAACGATTCCGCAGGAATATGGCGGTGGTGGATTAG
The DNA here is from genome assembly GCA_035693085.1 of Hanamia sp. Lineage (GTDB taxonomy): Bacteria > Bacteroidota > Bacteroidia > Chitinophagales > Chitinophagaceae > Ginsengibacter. Next base: position 2,509 of record DASSHD010000652.1, read on the forward strand.
ATTATATTTCTTATGGATTAATGATGCAGGAACTGGAACGGGGTGATAGCGGAGTTCGCAGCACAGCAAGTGTACAGGGGTCATTGGTGATGTTTCCTATTTATGCTTATGGAAATGAAGAGCAACGAAAAAAATATTTGCCGAAATTGGCAAGCGGCGAATGGCTCGGATGTTTTGGTCTTACAGAGCCCAACCATGGAAGTGATCCGGGCGGCATGTTGAGTAATTTCAAACCTGACCATTCCGCAGGCAGGGATGCCGGTGATCATGTTATTTTAAACGGAAGTAAAATGTGGATCAGCAATGCTCCATTTGCGCAGGTGGCAGTTATCTGGGCTAAAGATGAAGCGGGAGAAATTTACGGATTAATTTTAGAAAGAGGAATGAAAGGATTTACAACACCAACCACCCACGGAAAATGGAGCCTGCGTGCAAGCGCCACAGGCGAACTGGTTTTTGATAATGTAAAAGTGCCTAAAGAAAATATACTGCCGAATGTAAAAGGATTGAAAGGACCGTTGAGTTGCCTGGACAAGGCACGTTATGGAATTGCCTGGGGAACGGTGGGAGCCGCGATGGATTGCTATGATACTGCCTTACGTTATTCAAAGGAAAGAATACAGTTTGGCAAGCCGATAGGAAGCTTTCAATTGCAGCAAAAAAAGCTTGCAGAGATGATAACCGAAATTACCAAAGCACAATTGCTTAACTGGCGTTTGGGCGTATTAATGAATGAAGGGAAAGCAACACCCCAACAAGTGAGTATGGCAAAAAGAAATTCAT
>DASSHD010000653.1:0-2534 GCA_035693085.1 Hanamia sp.
CGTCAATTGCGGGAATTGAAAAAGAAAAAGTATGATGTATATGTAAATCTGTGTGAAGGGTATCTCGACTGGTCCGTGCCTTCTATAGATGTAATTTATTACCTTGAATTATTAGATCTTCCTTATACTGGCCCAAATGCAGTTCTTTATGATCCTTCCAAAGAGTTAATGAAGTATGTTGCTTTTTGTTGCGGTGTAAATACGCCTGCTTATATTAAATTAACGGAAGAAAATGCTAATGAGAGTATAATCACAAAATTAAAATTTCCTCTCTTCATAAAACCTGCCAAAGCCGGTGATAGCCTGGGAATTGATGATGATTCATTAGTAAGTAATGAAACGGGTTTGTCTCAAAAAATAAATTTTCTCTTAAAAGAGTATGATGAAATTCTGGTAGAAGAATATATTGAAGGCAGGGAATTTACCGTACTCGTTGCAGCGAATGCAGGTTCTAATGATTGCACCGTTTATACTCCGTTGGAATTTGTATTTCCAATGGGAAAGAAATTTAAAACTTATTCTCTTAAAACATCAGAGTTGCATAAGGAATGTAATATCCCCTGCAAAGATGAAGAGCTTTCGAAACAATTAAAGCTTGCTGCCTCTAAGATATTCAAAGAATTTAACGGAGTGGGGTATGCGAGAATGGATTTTCGCGTAAATGATAAAAAGGAAATATTTTTTCTTGAAATTAACTTTACCTGTTCTGTATTTTATGAAGACGGTTATGAAGGTTCTGCCGATTATATTTTGATGAATCAACCCGGAGGTAAAAAAGCTTTTTTAGAAAAAATTATTTCTGAAGGGATATTTCGTCATCAGCAAAAACGAAAAAAATATTTCTTAAAGGGAAACGCTATTTCCGGTTATGGAATTTATGCCAACAAAAATATTTCGAAAGGCGAAATTATTTTTCAAAATGAAGGAAAGTCTCACAGGCTCATTACAAAAAAATATGTTGATGAACACTGGAATGCAGAGGAGATCAACGTTTTTAGAAAATATGCGTGGCCTGTCGGAAATGATGTTTATGTATTGTGGGATGAAGACCCAACAGGATGGGCGCCACAGAATCATTCATGCGAACCAAACACAGAATATGTTGGATTAAACGTAGTAGCTTCAAAAAATATTAAAAAAGGAGAGGAGTTTACATTAGACTACACTACTTTTTTGAATGAAGAAATGGAAAGTTTTATTTGTAATTGTGGCGCTCCGAATTGTAAAAAAATAGTTCAAGGTGCGCAAACGGCTTCGACTGTTCATCTCAATAAAAAACAACTTTGATCCATTTCTGGTTATTTTTTAAGCATTAGATTTTAAAAATTATTCTTGCCCGTTCTTTAAAAAATGATCATACGCATTTCCAAGACCCAGGCTATGAATTTTTTCTATCACTTTTTCAACTTTGTAACTGACATATTCAAAATCTGCTTTTATAGAATTGAGATCGGTCAGGTTCGTATTTTCTCCCATATTTAATACGGTATAGCAACTTTTATTATTTTCATGCTTAGGCTTTCCAACTGAACCTGCATTTATTACATGCTTGTAAATTCTTCGATTTTCTTCTTCACAAAAAATGGCCTTATGAAAAGGTTTATGGGTATGTCCCATTATTAAAATGTCAGCATTTATATCCACTGATGAATGCTATTTTCATTTTTCATTTTGGGAATTTTTCCTTGTATAGCTTCATGCTATCTGTTACAGATTGACATGCTTGTGATTTTCCCAAAAGCTCGCCAACATGCACTTTTTTATTTTCCAGCACCTTGTAATATTCAAAGAAATTTTTAAGCTCATTCAGCGTGTGCTTTGGAATATCCTCAATATCATTAATGTGCATATAAGCAGGATCTTTATCCGCAACTGAAATGATCTTATCATCCAAACCGTTTTCATCTTCCATACGCATAATACCAATTACCCGTGCCTCTACAATGCAGAGTGGTTCTATATTCATTGAGCACATGACAAGTATATCCAAAGGATCTCCGTCTTCAAAATAAGTTTGTGGCACTAATCCATAATTCATTGGATAATGCACAGCAGAATATAACACGCGGTCTAATTTTAAAAGTCCTGAAGTTTTTTCAAGCTCGTACTTCATGCTGCTGTTTTTTGGTATTTCTATGATAGCATTAATTACTTCTGGTGCTTTATCTCCAATAGATATGTGCCATGGATGTTGAACTGTTTTCATAAAATATTTATTGATTTTTAAATGTTTTTATTCCGGGAAATTGTGCTGCTTTGCCCAGTTCTTCTTCAATTCTTAATAACTGGTTGAATTTTGCTATTCGCTCTCCTCTGCTTCCGCTTCCGGTTTTTAAATGACCGGCGCTTACTGCTACTGCCAAATCAGCGATGGTGGTGTCTTCAGTTTCACCACTCCTGTGAGAAATGAAACAATTGTAATTATTTTTTTTTCGCAATTTCAATGGTTTGCAAAGTTTCTGTAACGGTTCCTATCTGGTTGAGTTTTATAAGAATGGAATTAGCGATTCCCTCATCAATTCCTTTCTGAAAAA
>DASSHD010000654.1:0-5762 GCA_035693085.1 Hanamia sp.
CATGTAAACAAACGCCCTTTAGAAGGATCATAGCTTGAAAAATTGTTCCAGATTTTTACAAATGCTTCCTGCAATATATCTTCACTTAATGTAGTGTCATTGATTATTTTAAAAATGATCCCGTTTAATGCGCCGGAATAATGGTCATACAAATAACTAAAGGCCGATTCGTCCCCGCTTTTCAGCAATAAGACTAAATCTTCTTCATTATATTTTATTGTTTCAGGCAAAAATGTAATTATAAGGATGTAAAGCTATCATACAAAAAATAAAGATAGAATAATTTTTACTTTACTTAAAAGATTCCTGGGCCATTCCAAATTGTCGCTTTGCTTGATTGTGGGCGGTGGCGATACCGCCCCACGGCGCGCTGTCTGCGGTTGGAGCCTTTCTGGTAGGTAGGTTCCCACCAACCGTGACACCCAGATTCCTAATTCAATTAATTCTAAGTTTCACATTTAAAAAAATATTATCAATAAATATATTATCGCTATGATTATTTTAAAATCATTTATCAAAAAAAGTTTTGTTGTTGATGATTCTTTAAAAAGTGAAAAACTAATATTATTAATGTTTTTCTTGTAATGAAAGATATAAAAAAACCAAACCTTATATAATTTTTAGGTTTGGTTTTATTGAATTGCGATAATGATTTGTTCATCCTCTGTTATATCTTTTTACCTTTTGCAATGAACCGTTTACATCGTAATCAACTACAAACATTGTTTTACTGTCTTTCAATATAATCTGGTAATAATGCTCTGCTCCGTTAGTAACTTCAGAAACACTTGAAATGTCTTTTCCCTTGAAGCCGGAGTTTATTTTTGCGCGGATAAATGGTGCAAGTTCTGCGCAGGAATAATACTTGATTGTTTGTAATACTTTTCCATCAGCATCATAATATATCCTGCATGAAGAATTATTTTCCTCGTTTTTAAAATAAATCATGTAGTAATCTCCAACCGTGTAGATTTTAGGACTGGAAACTTCTGGAAAATCGTGGTGAAATATTTTCAAAATTTTTGCAGATGTGCCGGGATCAGGCAAAGGAGAAGCGAAAACACCTGTGCTGAAAAGTGCAGCAAGGCATAAAAAAATAATCTTTTTCATAATTGAAATATTTTAAAGGTGAATAATATTGGCTAAAATTATTCTGATTATTCTCTGTGGAAAAGTAAATTGGTATTGGCGGCAATGCCCTGTGGTATTGAGTTCTGTTAATGGCAAGTTAACGGGATGGCTGAAGCATTAAATAAATATCCTGAAATATTATTTTCGCTGTATGAACCATTAATTCATTTTTAAAAGATCCATAAATCCCATCTTTATAATTATAGATGAACGGAAACAGCTTTACTCTATACTTTCTCTATTTTTACAAAGCAATATTTTTAAACACTCAAATTTTTTTTAATAATGGTTACTAGTAAAACATGGCATCAGATTTACCAGGACAGACTCTCTCTTGGCCAGCGACTCGCCGATAAAGTAGCTCATGGCATGGGCTCCTGGACTTTTATAATATGGCAGAGTATTTTTGTATTGCTATGGATGGCTCTCAATGTAATAGGTTTTATGCGCCACTGGGATGCTTATCCATTCATATTGCTCAATCTGCTTTTTTCGACTCAGGCAGCTTATGCAGCTCCGGTGATCATGATGTCGCAAAACAGGCAAAACGAGCGGGATCGTATGCAGGCGCAAAAGGATTATGAAACCAATACACAGGCTAAAGAAGAAATCGAAGCGTTGCAATTAAAGCTTAATTCAATAGATATAGATAAGCTGGATAAAATCATAAGGATGCTTGATGAAATGAAAAAACATTCCACAGAGAGTAATTAATGTTTTCAAGATACGGGATCAACTATTTCTCAACCAGGCAAAACTTAAATGCTAATGTGTATTCAGTTTTGTGAAACAGGGATGACACAAAAAATATATTTGAAACTTTACTCTTTTGCATAATTCAAACACATTATAATCCTATCACCTGAGTGCTTTTAACATCCAATAATTACTCCGGTTAAGATGAGAATAAAAGTTTCCACTAAATAAAAAAACTCATTATTTATTCGTTTACTGCACAATCCTATACAATCGTTTATTAATGGTTAATATCAATGAACAAAAAAATAAAATTACCCATACGCGAGTGGAAATATTTAATTTTGCATCTCAAAAAGATTACCGTAAAATCATGAAAGAGGATTTGGTAAATAAAATTTTTCAGAAGCAACAGCAGAAAGAGCAAGTGCCTACCAATGAATTGATTGCTCATTGGGCTTCTAAACTGATATGTGTTTTATATCCGGAACTTTCCCCTTTTACTTATCCTTCATCAGAAGCGATTAATAATGAATTTGAAAAACTGGAAAAGGAATTGGTTCAAATGCTTAATGACACAAAGGCTTGCACCGATTGTAATCATGAAGAGTTGAGCGCTGAATTTTTTCATCAGTTACCGGAAATTTACAGAATACTTAATACGGACGTTGATGCCATTCAACAGGGTGATCCGGCTGCAAGAACTGAGTTTGAAATTATCCGCGCTTATCCTGGATTTTACGCTCTTTCTTTCTATCGTATTGCACATGCGCTGCATCAGTTAGAAGTTCCACTTTTGCCACGTATCCTTACAGAATATGCTCACAGCAAAACAGGTATTGATATTCATCCGGGAGCAAGGATTGGCGAATATTTTATGATTGACCATGGCACTGGAATCGTGATTGGCGAAACGACGGTTATTGGCGAGCACGTAAAAATGTACCAGGGAGTAACTTTAGGCGCATTAAGTATCAGCAAAAGCATGGCAAAACAAAAACGGCATCCTACAATAGAAGACAATGTGGTAATATATTCAGGCGCTACCATTTTAGGTGGCGATACTTTGATCGGAGAGGGCTCTGTGATAGGCGGTAATGTTTGGCTCACGCAATCTGTGCCACCCGGCTCATTAGTATATCACAGTCCTGAAATTACCGTGGTAAAAAGTAAATTCGTAAAAAATAATGTGTAACAAATGACAATTTTAGATACTGTAGGTAATACTCCTTTGGTAGAACTTACTTCGCTTAATAATAATCCACAGGTAAAAATATTTGCAAAGCTGGAAGGCAATAATCCTGGCGGAAGTGTGAAAGACCGTCCTGCTCTTTATATGATGCGTAACGCATTGCAACGTGGCGATATTACTGTTGATACAAAGTTGATAGAAGCCACAAGTGGCAATACCGGCATAGCTTTAGCACTGATGGCCAATCTTTTTAAAATAAAAATAGAACTGGTGATGCCTGCTTCTTCTACGCGGGAAAGGGTATTGGCAATGCAGGCTTTTGGCGCTAAGGTAACGCTGATGGAGACTATGGAAATAAGTCGCGACTACGCTGAAGAAAAAGCAGCTAGTGGAGAGTTTTACATGCTTAATCAGTTTGCCAATCCGGATAATTCATTAGCGCATTATGAAACCACAGGCCCTGAAATATGGAAAGATACAGAGCAGAAAATTACTCATTTTGTAAGTGCTATGGGTACCACGGGTACAATCATGGGTTGCTCACGGTATTTAAAAGAAAAAAATAAGGCGATTCAGATTATTGGCTGCCAGCCTACAGAAGAAGCTTCTATAGCGGGTATCCGCAGATGGCCAAAAGAATATTTACCCAAAATTTTTGATCCGAAAAGAGTGGACAGAACAATGGATATTTCGCAGAAGGAAGCAGAAGAAACAACACGTAGGCTTGCAAAGGAAGAAGGGATTTTTGCGGGCGTAAGCAGTGGGGGAGCCGCTTCAGCCGCATTACGACTCGGTAAGGAATTAAAAAAAGGAATGATCGTATTTATAGTTTGCGACAGGGGTGATCGTTATTTGAGTACTGATTTATTTGGGTAAGGAAAAAGAATTTATTCGATCAATAAAAAATAAATCCAAATTAAAAGTTCTATTTGTTTGAATCTTACAGATGTTACATATCAGATTTCAAATAAAATAAATTATGGTAAAAGCTTCAGGTCTTTTTTATTTAACCATCCTCTTGTACTTTGGCCCTTGCTATTGATATATACTACATACACGAATCCATTTTGTTCTTTTTCAGGTGTTAATGTAGCGTGAACCAAATTGTTTATATAAAGATCTCTCCTGGAATTGGAATCGGGAGAAGAATAGAAATAAGCTTTTGGAATTACCACTGTATATTTAATATTGGTGACATTTTCACTCCTGTTTCCTTCCTTATTATTGTCTGCATTTATAATACTATCAGGTGTTGATAAAGATGAAGTATTGCCCACCGTTGAATCAGTAGCAGAATCAATTTTTTTAACTGAAGCAGCAGTAGAACTTTTGGGAGTAATAAAGAATTTATTTAGATCAAAAAACAGGTAAGCCCAATAGCCACCGCCAATTATCAAAATTGAGATAATGGATATAATTATAATCCTTTTTGCATAACTTTTTTTGGGGACAGATATTTTTTCGGCTGCGGGAAATAAATGTTGATTTTTTATTTTATTGATACCAATTCTCTTTTCAATAGAACCGGATTCTAAAGAATTATCAGGTATTCCCTTGTTCATGAACAAAATGTATTCATTATAACTGAGATTGTAATTCCTGGATCTTATAACATCGGCATTAATGTGAAAGAAATCATGAAATTTATTTCCCTCCCGGCTATCCCTGTTTCTGAATTGCCTAATGATATCATGCGTTTCAATTACTTGTTCAGATGTATCTTTTGCATTATTTGTAAGTCCGTTTTTGGAATCTGCATTTTCCTTACTTCTCTTTTCTCTGTTTTCCATCTCATAAAACCAGACTTTATCAGTAATAGTAGAAACTTCTTTAGAAAAAATAAGAATACTGGTACCAAAAAACCGAAGATCAGTTTTATCGTTTATAGATATGACTGCTTCAAGTTTAAAATTATCAATAATTTCCTGGCGCGCTGCCATAATTTCTGGTCCAATATTGTACAAAATAGAATCAGGAACAATTACGACTGCACGTGTTCCTGGTTTAGAATTTTTTAAAATAAAATTGAGGTTAAAAATTTCTTTTCTTGTTGCATCTCTTACAAGATTCCCTTCAGCACCCGTTTTATTTTCACCGGTACCAAAAACTAAATTGGCCACAAAGACAGTAGGCTGTTCAGTAGTAATAGAACTTAAAGGCGAAGAAGCGTTCAGAGGTTTTAATTCCGGATTAGTTATTCCATGCAATATCATATTCATCCCACCTATACGAAGATTGGTAAAATCAGATTCAATTCCTACAAACCGGTTGGGGTCAAAATTATTTATTCGGTTTCCTGAGTATTCAGGATTTATTTTAGAAATATATTTGATACTTTTTACCAAAAGGCTTCCATTTCCTGCTGATAGATCCAGCATCCAATCTTTTTCATTAGGTTGAATAATTGAAATCATTAATTCAACAAGATATTCCGGCGGGAATACTTGTCCGTTTTGACCGGTTACTTCGGTTTTATTTAAAAGATATTCAAATATGCTTCTCTTTGTGCCCTCATCATTATCCTCTATCAATCTGATAATGCCAACAGCATTAAACAAAAGTTTTGGAGTGGGGTTTAATAATAAATTTCCTTTTAAAAATATCTCGTAAGCTGAATTTCTATGGTACTTTTTTACTAAATCAATAACTCCGTTTTCGGAAGTGAAAAGGAGGTGCATGTTTTGCTCATCCAGTTTTTTAAAATTGGACCATGTTACCAATTCTTTTTCTTGTGAATTTGCAA
>DASSHD010000655.1:0-4999 GCA_035693085.1 Hanamia sp.
AAGGTATCTTTCAATGAAGATAAAGTAGCAAGAATTTTTCCAATGGTAAGCGGTATTATCACTAATGTTACCGCGCAATTAGGAGATTACATAAAAGCGGGCCAAAGACTGGGTATAATAAGAAGCGGTGAGATGGCGGGTTATGGAAACGATCTTATTACCGCGAAGACAAATTTACTGATTGCAAGGAAAAACATGGATGCTTCTGAAGACATGTACAAAAGTGGATTGCTTTCTGAAAAAGATTTTATTACCGCGCAGGAAATGTACAAACAGGCAGAATCGCAATTAAGCAGATCCAATGAAGTACTCCAGATAAACGGAGGAAATACCCATGGCGAGTTTGTGGTAAAATCACCCATAAGCGGCTTTATTGTTGAAAAACAAATTAATAACGACATGGCCATCCGGCCTGATAACACCAACGATCTGTTCACCATTTCCGATTTGAAGGATGTTTGGGTAATAGCAAATGTGTATGAATCAAACATCACCGATGTACACCTCGGAGATCCCGTAGATGTAACTACGCTCTCTTATCCGGGAGAGGTTTTTCATGGAAAAGTTGATAAAATTCTGAATGTACTTGATCCAACCAATAAAGTAATGAAAGTAAGAATAGTATTGCCAAACCCTGGTTATGCGCTAAAACCTGAAATGTTTGCCAGTGTAACAGTGGTAAACAATACAAACAAAGAAGCACTGTGTATTCCTTCCAGCGCTTTGGTTTTTGAGAGAAACCAATATTTTGTTTTGCTTTATAAAAATCAATCCAATGTGAGTATAACCCCGGTGCAGGTTATCGGTACTAATGGAGACAAGACATATATATCAGGCGGTGTGCAGGTCGGAGATAAAATAATAGGCTCAGACGCAGTTTTAATTTATACCGCATTAAATTCTTAAAAAGTAAAAATCCATTCATGTTAAAAATCCTGAGATCAATTATAGCTTTCTCCTTAAAGCGTAAATATTTCATTTTAGCGGCGTCTCTGGTACTTTTGATCGGAGGTATTATTACATTCAGGAATATGCCAATAGAGGCTTATCCTGATGTAACCAACACTGAGATAGATATCATTACCCAATGGCCGGGAAGAAGTGCTGAAGAAGTCGAAAAATTCATCACAATTCCTATTGAAATTGCTATGAACCCGGTCCAAATGAAGACAAGTCTTCGGTCAACAAGCATCTTTGGTTTATCTTATGTAAAACTCATTTTTGAAGATAATGTTACTGACGAACAGGCCAGAATGCAGGTAATGAATTTATTAAATAATGCTGATCTGCCGGCTGGAATACTACCTGCAGTGCAACCACCAACTGGCCCTACAGGAGAAATTTACAGATATACTTTAAGAAGTAAAACAAGAGATGAAAGAGAATTAAAAACTTTGCAGGATTGGGTAGTTGATCGTCAATTAAGGTCTGTGCCCGGTGTGGCCGATGTAACTAGTTTTGGTGGAGAAACAAAAGCCTACGAAATACAAGTGGATCCCGGTAAAATAAGCAATCTGGGAATTTCTCCATTAGATGTTTATAATGCGATAACCAGGACCAATATTAATATCGGAGGCGACATTATCAACAAAAATAACCAGGCCTATGTTGTAAGAGGTATTGGTTTATTAAATAACATCAATGAAATCAAAAACATCGTTATAGAAAATGTAAATGGTGTTCCTGTTTTGGTAAAAGATGTTGCTGATGTAAAAATATCTAACATTCCGCGATTGGGGCATGTAGGAAGGATGGACGCAATAGACTCCGCAGGCATCAGGACCACCCGTGATGAGCCGGATGTAGTAGAAGCAATTGTTTTAATGCGTAAAGGTGCAAATCCCACCAACGTAATTAAAGCGTTAGAATTAAAAGTTGATAAAATAAACAACGATATATTACCACCGGATACCAAAATGGTTCCTTATTATAACAGAGAAAACCTGATAAGTTTTGCTACGGGAACTGTATTGCACAACCTGATCGAGGGGATATTGCTCGTGACATTAATTGTGTCGCTGTTCATGTTTAACTGGCGCACCACCCTGATCGTTTCAATCGTAATTCCTCTCTCGCTATTGTTCGCGTTTATATGTTTGCGTTTAATGAATATGTCGGCAAACCTTTTATCATTGGGCGCTATAGATTTTGGAATTATCATTGATGGCTCGGTAGTCATGGTAGAGGGGATTTTTGTGATTCTTGATCAAAAGGCAAAGATGGAAGGCATGAGTCGTTTCAATAAACTGGCCAAACTGGGAATAATTAAAAATAGTGGTGCAAGTTTAGGTAAGGCAATCTTCTTTGCCAAATTGATCATCATTGCTGCCCTGGTACCCATTTTCTCTTTTCAGAAAATTGAAGGTAAATTGTTTTCACCGCTTGCATACACTCTGGGATTCGCACTGGTTGGCGGATTAATACTCACTTTGACATTGGTTCCGGTTCTTATCAGCATGTTGCTTCGGAAAAATGTTCGCGAAAGGCATAATCCGATTGTTCACACAATGAACAACTTTATGCTGAAAGGATTTGATTTTAGTGTAAAACATAAAAACACAGCCATCATTTCTTCAATAATAATAATTGTTCTTGGATTATATTCATTCAAATTTCTGGGCACTGAATTTTTACCTGAATTGGATGAAGGTTCTATTTGGCTCAGGGTCCAACTACCTTACAGTGTTTCACTCAACAAATCTGTAGAAGTCGCAAAGCTGGTACGTAAAAAAATGATCGCGTTTCCGGAAGTAAAAACAATAGTCTCGCAAACAGGCCGGCCTGATGATGGTACCGATGTAACCGGTTTCTATAATAATGAATTTGATGTGATACTATATCCTGAAGATAGTTGGAAGCCACATATCAAAAAGTCTGAGTTAATAGCACAAATGACAAAATCATTATCCGTAATTCCGGGGGCTGATCTTAATTTTTCACAACCTATTTCCGATAATATTGAAGAGGCAGTTTCAGGAGTAAAAGGTGACCTGGTCGTAAAAATTTACGGCGATTCTTTAAACTACATGGAAAATAAAGCTTATGAAGTGGAAAAAGTGTTAAAAGATGTGAGAGGCATTGCAGACCTGGGAGTAATTCAAAATCTTGGACAGCCTGAATTGGATATAGATCTTGATCAGCAAAAGATGGCTCTTTATGGTGTGGCTACTGCAGATGCTAATGCAGTAATAGAAATGGCAATTGGGGGGAAAGCAGCTACGCAACTGTATGAAGGAATCCGGAAATTTGACATACGTGTACGCATACCAGAAGAATACAGAAAATCTGCAACAGATATTGGAAACCTGATGGTACCTACCGAAAGCGGATCTAAAGTGCCGGTAAAAGAAATCGCAAACGTCACAACCAAAACCGGTCCTGCACTCATTTTCCGGGATGGTAATGAAAGATTTTCTGCCGTGAAATTTTCTGCACGCGGTCGCGATATGGGCAGCGTGGTGCAAGAAGCACAACAAAAAGTAAAAGAAAGAGTACAATTGAAGAATGGTTATTACATGGCGTGGCAGGGCGACTTTGAAAATGAACAACGTGCTACAAAAAGATTACAGGAAGTAGTCCCCATTAGCTTATTGCTCATTTTTCTTTTACTGTTCAGCATGTTTGGAAATTTCAAAGACGCTTGGTTAGTTTTTCTCAATGTGCCTTTTGCTATAGTGGGAGGCATAGCGGCATTGTATATCACGGGAACCAATTTCAGTATTTCGGCAGGTATTGGATTTATTGCACTTTTTGGTATTTGTATTTTGTTTGGAGTATTGATAATAACGGAAATCAAGCATAATCTTGAGACAATGAAAAAAGGCCATCATACAACTTTGTTGCAAGCAATCAGGGCCGGGGTTAATTCAAGAGTACGCCCTGTAATGATGACGGCTTTTATGGACGCTGTCGGTTTATTACCAGCAGCGATTTCAACCGGTATCGGATCGGAAAGCTCGAGACCACTGGCGCGAGTAATTATAGGTGGCGTTTTATGTGCTATGTTTTTTTCTATCTGGATTTTTCCACTCTTTTTTGCAAGAGCTTATCGCAAATTTGATCCGCAACATGCTGAAGATCCGGGAAATAATGAGGCAGAAAGCATTAAATAATTATACGCTGATAAAAATAATGGAGTGAGGAATATGAATAAAAGGAAGTTAAAAAAACATACCAGATACAATTTTTCAGAGAAAAAGGAAGAAGATAATTTTTCTAAAAAGATTGTTACCTTTTGTATTTTGCTTGCTTTAATCTTTTCATTAAATGTAAATGCACAAATAACAAAAGAGCCCGAATTATTAAATGCATCAAACGGATTTAATTCCAAACGATTTACAACAGTGATGATAGGCGAAACGACTTTGGCGTCCGCTGTTACCATCGGGTTACAATATTTATGGTACAAAAAATATCCAAAGAGCCGGTTTCATTTTTTTGATGACAACGATGAATGGCTTCAGATGGATAAGATGGGGCATGCAACTACTGCATACAATATTTCAGCGGTACAATATAATTTAATGCGATGGAGTGGTGTAAACAGGGCTACCTCCCAATGGATAGGCGGAGCTACGGGTCTTGCTTATCTGTTGCTCATAGAAATAATGGATGGCTTCTCTGCACAATGGGGATTCTCAAAAGGGGATTTGGGAGCAGACATTTTTGGTTCGGCCTTTTTTACAGGGCAACAAGCTTTATGGAATGAACAAAAGATTCAAATGCGTTTCTCATTTCACAAAAGCATTTTTGCGAAATACAATCCTGATGAACTGGGTGCAAATTTTCCTCAGAGATTAATCAAAGATTATAACGCACAGAGTTATTGGTTTTCATTCAATATCCATTCTTTTTTGGAAAAAGGAAATAATTTTCCCGGATGGATTAATGCTGATTTCGGATATGGTGCAGATGGAATGACTGGTGCAGTTACCAACCCAAAAGAAGTACATGGAAACCCTATTCCAACATTTGATAGAAACAGAAAATTTTTCTTTGG
>DASSHD010000656.1:0-7001 GCA_035693085.1 Hanamia sp.
CAAAAAATTAACGAAGCCGGTTTTTGTTCTCAACTATTTTAAACTCATTTTTGTTTAAAATCACTTAATTTTGCGGCTCTTTATGAAGATATTTTTTGCTTTATTGTTACCATTTCTGATACTGGCCGGTTGTAATAACCACTTTAATAAAGTTCTAAAAAGCCATGATTATGAATACAAGTATAAAATGGCAAATAAGTATTATGCCGATAAAAATTATAGAAATGCGGAGACCCTGTACCAGGAATTATTTCCTGTTTTTAAGGGGTCGGATAAGTTTGAAGAATTGTATTATAAGTATGCTTACTGTTCCTATTATCAAAAGAATTATATAGACGCTGAGAACCTTTTTAAAAGCTACCTCGGTGTTTTCCCTAACAGTAGCAAGGCCGAGGAGATCGCTTACATGCATGCTCTTACATTTTACAAGCAATCGCCCAATGTACAATTAGATCAGACAAATACTATTAAAGCAATTGGAATGATGCAGGGATTTATTAATTCTTATCCTAATTCGCCGAGAGTGGCAGATGCTACTCAAATAATTGCAAAATGCAGGGCCAAACTGGAAGATAAGGATTACCTCGCTGCCAAGTTATATTATAATCTTGAATTCTACCAGGCCGCGGGAATAGGATTTTCAAATCTTTTACTCAATTATCCTGAATCAACCCAGGGGGATGAATACATGTTAATGGCGGTAAAATCATATTATGAGTATGCAAAATCGAGTATATTTGACAAGCAGGAGGAGAGATATGGTAAAGTAATTTCAGAGTATTTTGATTTTGCAGACCGCTATCCGGATAGTAAATTATTAAAAGAAGCAGAAAGTTATAAAAATTTAAGTCAAAACAACATTAAAAAAATACAAAATGAGCAAACTAAGGCGACAACAAACCTCTAATACCAGTAACGTAGTAGAAACTCAAAACCTTATTGATGTAAAAGCGAAAACAGGGAATTTATACGAATCCATAGTTGTGATCGCGAAAAGAGCCAATCAGATCAATATTGCCATTAAAGAAGAGCTGCATAATAAGCTGGAAGAATTTGCGAGCCATACCGATAGTCTTGAAGAAATTCATGAAAACAAAGAACAGATTGAAATTTCGAGGGCTTATGAAAGAATTCCTAATTCCGCGCTTTTAGCTACTGCTGAATTTATGGAAGATAAAATTTATTTTCGTAGAAACGAGGATACTCTTTTTGAATAAATCATTATTGTGATTTCTTGCTGAATTATATTGGCGGATTATTCCGCCTTTTTTATTTTGATAAATGTTATTTTAAATCAGCGGGTTAGTCGCGGCAATGATTACCTCTGCATATTGTAGTAAAAGAACATTTAGTTAGTATTTTCATTTTCTTTTAGCGGAGATACTTTTCTCAACAGATGTTTCAATTTACGGTAGTCATTTCCTGCAATGAACAGGATGTGCGCGAAACAGCTGTATTCGAAAACATACCATCAGAAACTTTTACAAAAAGCTGAAATAAAACTTACATTAAACGAACCTGTCTGGCGACAAGCCACGAAAATATTGGGAATTTTAAATTGAAATTGTCTGAAACTTTTTAATAAAATCTTCTGCTTCGAATAAATTCTTATTTCCCCCAGTTATTCAACAACCTTCTTAAAACAATTATTTAACCGGTATGGTAACTGTTATGATCTGCCAATACCAAAGCTTCGCGAAGTAAGGTTTGCCCATCTCCATATTTGAATGGCTCATATAAATTATCAGAATTATTTTTTAATAATTCAATAAATGAAGTCCGGTCTTTTTTTATTTGCTGAACACATGCTTCCCAGGCGTCTTCCGATTCAGGTTTGGTAGCTGAAGGCCAGTAACCTTCGGGCCATGAAGGGGATTTATATTTCGGATTTCTTGAAAATTCTAAAATGTCAAATTGAGAAATACGGATGTGTTCCGCAAGTTGCCAGATGCTGTATGGTAAACTATTAGGCTTTTTACCCAGCAGATCAAAAGGAATATCTTTCAAAGCTTTCTGAAGAGATATGTGAGAATTTTCTTTGTCCAGAAGATTAATAAGATTCAAGGTGAGATTTTCATTGTTGGTTTTTTCTTCTTTCATAATTCATAATATTTAGATTAAAAAATATTTTTGATGTTGTAACTTTTCATCATACCATTTCGTTGCACAATTATCTTTCCAAAAAATTAAAATTAGTATCATGAAAAAATTATTGTTTGCATTTTTCGCATTAATAAGTCTCAACTTATGTGCACAGCCCTGGAAAACCGTAAAAGGTGATGGCAATTTAAAGAAAGAATCCCGTGAAACCGGCAATTTTACTTCCTTATCCTCTCACGGCGCAATGGATGTGCAAATTAGTTATGGCACATCAAACATTATCCAGGTAGAGGCTGATGAAAATCTGTTTCCTTATATTGAAACAAAAGTAGAAAACGGCAAACTTATTATTCAGCCGAAAAAAAATGTAAATATAAAATCAAGATTACATATAGTAGTATATGTTACAATGACGACAATAAATTCTTTGTCCGAAAGCGGGAGTGGCAATATCAGTGGCTCAGGTACATTTAATAATAATGGGAAAACTGATATCAGAGTTTCGGGTTCTGGCAATATAAAACTGGATTTTGGGACATTTAATAATATGGCTTTGTTTGTTTCTGGTAGTGGAAATATAGATTTGAAGGGTAATACAGCGAACAGTATAACAGTTTCAATTGCGGGCAGCGGAAATGTGGATTGCAGTGGAGTAAGATGCCACGATGTGGATGCTAAAATAAGTGGCAGCGGAAATGTAAAAGTAAATGTTGAAAAAAGTATTGTCGCCAGAATAAGTGGTAGTGGGAATGTTTTTTATAAAGGGAATGCCACTAATATTAGTTCAAAAGTTTCGGGTAGCGGGAAAGTGATAAAAATATAAATGTAAAAGTCACGAATCTGCCTGACGGGCAGGTTACTCCCTGCCTGACTGCGTCCTGTCCGAACTGGTTCATCCCCTCTGTCCGGGCCATCCGGGCGGGCATGCAGACAGGGAATTCACACGAATTTTTTGAAATGGAAATTGCTTTTTAAGCGCCTGGTTTTATTTTAATTGAAATCAGATTTAGAAGCTAAATAAGTAAATAAAATAATAATCTTGATTATTTGTTGCTTTACTGAAGGATCACTTAATTTTTCTCGTAATTATTGAATAAAAAATTAGCAAATTTTTCTTACGGATTTATAATCTCATCAATATAGTTTCGATTGCTTCTTATCTTCGCACCCGATTTGATTTTTTATACCTTGAAAATTTAAAATAAAATATCAAACAGGAAAGTAATAATTTCTAAATAATTTGAAGCAATGAAGCAGCATCCCAATACGCAGGCAGTGCGTATCCAAATACCACGAACCAATGAAATGGAACATAGTTCCCCGTTATTTCTTACCTCCAGCTTTTGTTTTAATAGTGCAGAAGAAATGCGGGCTACATTCGCAGGAGAGTTAGATAATAATATTTATTCACGTTTTGAAAATCCCAACGTACAGGAATTGATAGACAAGATGTGCGCTTTGGAAGGCGTTGAGAGTGGCTTTGCTACTGCATCGGGGATGAGTGCGATTTTCAGTTGCTTTATGACTTTCTTAAATGCCGGAGATCATTTATTAAGCTGTAGCTCCATTTTCGGCTCTACACATACTATTATAACAAAATATTTCAAGCGATGGAATATTGAATATTCTTATGGAGATTTAAATGACTCTGATTCATGGGAAGCTTTGATAAAACCTAATACCAAAATGATTTACGTGGAAACACCCACTAATCCCGGTTTGGATATTATTGATATGGAATGGTTGGGAAAATTATCAAAGAAACACAATCTCATTTTAATCGTTGATAATTGTTTTGCTACGCCCATTTTGCAAAGGCCTGCAGATTATGGTGCGGATCTGGTTTTACATTCTGCAACCAAATGGCTCGATGGCCAGGGACGAGTGTTGGGCGGAATAGTGGTTGGAAAAGAAGAACTTATTCATGAACTATATTTATTCTGTAGAAATACGGGACCTTCTATCTCACCATTTAATGCCTGGTTGTTGAGCAAAAGCCTGGAAACACTGGACGTAAGGATTCAAAGGCATTGCGATAATGCTGAAGCATTGGTAAAAGCGCTTGATGGGCATCCAAAATTAAATAGTATTAAATATCCATTTCATCCTTCTCATCCTATGTATGCAATTGCAAAAAAACAAATGAAAAGAGGGGGAGGCTTGGTTACTTTTGATCTGAAAGGCGGCCTGGAAAGTGGTGTAAAATTTTTAGATGCTTTGCAAATGCTCACGCTTACCTCTAATCTTGGCGATACTCGCAGTATTGCCTCTCATCCTGCTTCTACTACTCATGCCAAGTTAACTCAGGAGGAGCAATTGGAAGTTGGGATTACTCCTGGCTTGATAAGAATTTCTGTGGGCCTGGAAAATATTGACGATATAAAAAATGATATCCTTCAGGCGCTGGAAAAGTGTTAAAGATCGTGAGGATTTCACTTTGCATTTTAATGGTGTGAATTCTTCATTAACAATACCATGAAAGGAGCCATTCTAATCCCTATTTGTTTTATACATTTCCTTTTAGCTATTACCATTAAAAGCTGTTTTGGGAATGAAAAATGATTTTATCAATCTGGAACACATTGCAGTAAAAGTGAGTAACCATGCAATCCATGCGATAAAAATAGATACTTCGGGTATTCTTTTTAAAAAATGCAATCCTAAAACGTCGGCTAATTGCCAGGTACAAACAGTATAAACTCCCAAAGGGAAAACCAGGCTCCAGAAACCGGCATTATATTTTACAGGGATTGATTTAAGCCTCCATACTTCAAGGAAACAGATTACAGGGATCCACCACGTGCCGGCTATCCAAAAAAGTACACTTAATACTTTTATAGTAGGTATAAAATCCTGGTATGCGCTGATGCCACTCATGTGCTTTATCAGTATCACGCCCGATAATGTGCTTATGGCAGCGGCACCCATATCAATCCAGTATGAAGGTTTAAATTCATTAGCTTTCATTGGAAAAAAAGTAGTTCTGTAAAAAATAATACCAATTACGATAAGGTAAAAAAGCACGCCCAGAAGATAGAAAAAAAGGTTTATAAATAATGCAACATTTGTAGATAAATTCAAATACGGTGAGATAATATTTCCCAGTATTGACAAGGCCTGGACCGATACCACAAAAAGCAACCAGGAGCCATTAATGCCATCTTCCAAAGAAGGCTTTTGTTTTTTTATAGTAACTAAAATAAAGAAAGAATAAACTAATATAAGCCACGCACACAAAGCAAAGCACCATAAGATGATAGCCCTTTCGAAATGAAATTCCAATAAGCCATACTCCGTGCCTAATATGCATGAGGCGGCTATAATGGTTAAAAAACCAGCCCCTTCAGCATGTGAAGAAAGATCTCTTTTGAAGTCTGGGAAAAAGAGCAGCAGTCGAAGAATAAATATAATCAACAATATCACAAACTCAATATTATTGATCATAAAAAGCCAGTTGCTGATAACTCTATATCCCAGCATATTGGAAGCAATGGAAATAATTCCTGTTGACATTGCCAATGCGAAGTAGGCAGGTGAAAAGGTTTGAATTCCAGTTTTTAAACTAAGTGTATTCATCTCTTTCTTTTTCCTTTTTAAAACTATGGAAATTATTAACCGAAGTTAATTTATTATTCATCAATGATAGGCCTGGAAATAGAAAGAATTGTGTCTTCTTTTAACTAAAATCAATAATAGCAAGTCAAAAACTTTTTAGACCAGAGAAGATATTTTTCTTCATTTCCAGCATAATGGGAAAATACAGATTCGAAAGAAAGGAATAGCCTTTCACCTAAATCCATATTACCCTGGGAATGCCGGTTAAATAAAATAAACCATTATTTCATTTAAATCTTTTTGGAAATTTTTGTATTCATTTTAAAAATCAATTACAGATGCCCGTTATATAGATACAGGAAGATATTTTTGTAATATTTTTAGTGAATTTCTGCACAAAATATGGGTTAAAAGAAAAATAAAAATCCTGATTATTTGCCTGCCTGTACGAAAGTCAGGTTTGTTTACTATATTTAATTCCCAGAGCGATTATCGGGTCAGGCAATTATAAATTTTATCAATATTATGCAAAAGAGATTCAGTTTATTTCTAACAACTCTTTGTTGTATCATCGTTTTATTTTTTACGACTAAGAATGTATCAGCACAAAATCCACAATCTCAAAAAACGCTATGGCAAATAGGCAATGCAGATCACAGTGATGCCGAATTTGCAATGGCGCCGGCAGGCTATAAAGATTTTTTGGGGAAAGATTTTGGATGGGAGAATAAATTTTATCTCGTAGGATTCTCTGATCCAAAAAAGGATTGGCCTTATGCATTGCCCGGGCCGCAGGATGCATGGGGAGGATCGTCCGGTGGCGCAGGATATCGTGCAGCCGTGGGGAATATTTTATTTGGGATAAATAAAATCCCTGCAGATGGTAAATACGAATTGATCATTGGTCTGTTGGATATCAGCGCTGAAAAACCACCTTTGTTCAAGGTAACAATAAATGATACTTCGTGGGAATATCAGTTACCAAAAGGTTCCGGCGATAGTACTTTAAAAGGCCAGAAAACAAAATATCCCGGCTATGTAATTAAAATACCTGTGCCCGCAAACATAATTAAGAAAGGAGGTAATGAAATTAAACTGACCAGTTTGTGGGGCTCCTGGCTTGTCTTTGATCAGATAAAAATGGAAGGACCAGAAGGGGTGCAGATATCCAAACCTGAAGATGCATTTATCCGCAATGTGAAATCTGCGAATTATGAAATAGAGAATAGTGGTAAACCTGCACAACCTTTATTAATTGATGTGCAGTATCTTTCTGCAGAACCTTTATTAACCGCATTTGTAGATGGTCACAAAATATTTGAAAAAAAGATTGAGAAGGGTCGTTA
>DASSHD010000657.1:0-4389 GCA_035693085.1 Hanamia sp.
TCATACACAGGATTTACTGCGATCAATTGTCCCTGAAGATGAGTAGAAAGCTCGGTGATTTCTAATCCGAAACTATTGACGGTGCCTTTTAATTCATCAGCGTAGGTTTTGCTTT
The DNA here is from genome assembly GCA_035693085.1 of Hanamia sp. GTDB lineage: Bacteria > Bacteroidota > Bacteroidia > Chitinophagales > Chitinophagaceae > Ginsengibacter. The sequence goes on from DASSHD010000657.1 coordinate 116, forward strand.
CTGCGGCTTTTTGAAGGTCAATAAACCGGTCGTCTAAAGTTGGAATTTGAACCCCAACGAAACCCTTGTCTTTTGCCCATTGACAAATACCTTTTAAACTATTGAACGGCGCTTCATCACCGATAAACTGTGCTAAAAAAATGCCGGGGCCTTTGAGTGTTGTCATTGTTATTTTGTTTTATAAAATCATATTATCTCTATAATCCTGCCACCCTTTCAGGGTTTGTCTTTTTTATCTTTTGATCTTGATTTTCTATAATCCTGTCACCCTTTCAGGGTTTGCCTTCTTTATCTTTTGATCTTGATTTTCTACAATCATATCACCCTTGCAGGGTTTGTCTTTTTATCTTTTGATCTTGATCCCCTACAATCATATCACCCTTTCAGGGTTTGTCTTTTTTATCTTTCGCCTTTTTTTGCTACAATTCTTTTATCCTTTCGGGTTTGCCTACTATAATTGAGTGAATTGAATCTAAATCCTTTCACTTTCACCCCGTCCGACCGGGCCATCCTGGTGGGCTTTCATCTGTTTGTCTTATTGTATTTAGCCTACCTTAATCTTCCCTTTTCAGTTCGAATTGCACAAGAAAGAATTACAACCCTGAAAGGGTGAAATGATTATAGAAAAAATACCTTTCATCCCACTACCTGCTAACCCTGAAGAGGTGACATTATCACTCTATCCAATCAAATAAATATTTCTCATCGTATTCGATTTCAAATTTTTTTAATAATCCAATATATTCCTGTCGGAATGTTCGTTTATTATGATGTTCTTCCTGGTTTAAAATGTATTTGTAAACTTTATCAATATGGGAATGCGAGTATGAAAATGCTCCGTAGCCATCCTGCCAACTAAATTTGCCTTTTACAAATTTATTATCATTAATAAAATTTGACGAATTGTTTTTAACATCTCTTACCAGGTCTGAAATCTTCATTGTAGGGCGCAATCCAATAAACGCATGAATGTGATCAGGCATCCCATTTACAATTATTGATTTTTGTTCTTTTCCTTTGATGATTCCTGCTATGTATTTATAAAGATCATCTTTCCATGTTTTAGCAATGAGATTTTCTCTTCCTTTAACAGCAAAAACTACCTGAATATAAAGTTTTGAAAACGTACCGGGCATAAATTTTATTTTTTAAATTAATATTCAAATAATCCTTTTAATATTCAAATATTCCTTCGGGTTTCGTTTGTTCATCTCTAAAATTTTGTCTCCCTTTCAGGCATTTTTGATACATACATATTTCATTGTTGCCATATAATCATATCACCCTTTCAGGGTTTACCAACAATAATTGAATGAATTTATCTATAATCATATCACCATTTAGGGGTTTGCCTTTTTATCTTTTGATCTTGATTTCCTAAAAAAATATCACCCTTTCAGGGTTTACCAACAATAATTGAATGAATTTATCTATAATCATATAACCATTTAGGGGTTTACCTACAATAATTAATTGAATTAGGTCTATAATCATTTCACCCCGTCCGACCAGACCATCCTGGCGGGCTTTCATCTCTTTTTCTTATTGCATTTAACCTTCCTTAATCTTCCCTTTTCAGTTCGAATTGCACAAGAAGAGCCACAACCCTGAAAGGGTGAAATGATTATAGAAAAAATACCTTTCATCCCACTACCTGCTAGCCCCGAAGGGGTGACATTATCATTCTATCCAATCAAATAAATATTTCTCATCGTATTCGATTTTAAATTTTTTCAATAATCCAATATATTCCCGCCGTTTTGTTTCTATTAATTTTCCTAAATCTTTATGGTTTATTCATTATTCAAAACCAATAATGGTTTCGTAACTGAGCGGAATTATTTTTTCATTTTCCCTCTTACAAAAGCCAGTGTTTCCAGAACTGTAAATCTTCTAAAGATTCAGGAGAGAAAGTTATTTCCATAAATCTTTCAGTTTCTTAACAGTAATGTTTCCTTTTTCAATGTTTTGAATACTGTCATTAAGACGCTTAGCCATTGCAGGATCAGCAAGAATACGTTCGGTTTCATCCATGCCCGGCTCTTCTTCATAAGGTATTTGAAAACCGTCCAGTATTATTTGCAAAGCTTTTTGCTGATTCTCATTTTGTGGGTGAATAATAATTGTTTCCATGATTAAATTTTAAAATATTTTATTCAACCAAAAGAAAACGTCAAAATTTATTTATTTAAAACTGGGCCGCATATTTGATTGCTTCCACCCTCGGTTGGTGTCCTTTAGATTTGAAATGCGCCCGATTCCGGAATATTTTCATCAGCAAAAAAGGATAATTCCATCATTTTGAAATATGCTCCTCAATTAATATTTCATTTTTTGTAAACTGAGCTGCATATAAAATAGCTTCCTCAACCGAACCTTTTGGCAAATAATCATATTCTTTATAAAAAGATTCAACAGTCCCGCCTGACGCAAGCCATTCCATTATAAATTCAACACTGATGCGAGAGCCTTTTATTATGGGCTTTCCGCCAAGTATTTTTTCATTAAAATATATAAACTGAAAAGTCATAAAAAATATTTAAATAAAGTTGGTTTTTAAAGATATGAAATAAAATCTTTTTACATGATATATTCAGTCCACTTTTTATCCGACTTTCCCGATGCTACTACATTATCAATAAATTGCATTCCTCTTACGCCATCATCTACACCCGGGAAATCGAGCATTTCCTGCGTAGGAGTCTTTCCTTCTAATTTTGCCATTAATGTTTGTGCAAAATTTCTGTAAATATTTCCAAATGCTTCCAGGTAACCTTCCGGGTGGCCACCGGGTGTTCTGCAATTATGTGTGGCAAAAGAACTTAAAATATTGGGATAATTAGAGCCGGCTCTTAAAATTTCAGCCGGTTTATCCAGCCATTTTACTGTTAATGTGTTGGGCTCCTGTTGTGCCCATTCTATACCTCCCTTTTCGCCATAAATTCTAATCTTCAGATTATTCTCTTCACCGGCTGCAACCTGCGATGCAATTAGTACGCCGGAAGCTCCATTATCAAACTTTAGTAAAACTTCTCCATCATCATCCAAATGCCGTCCCTCAACTACAATATTCAAATCAGCACAAAGCTTTGTAATTTTCAATCCTGATATATATTCTGCAAGATGCGCCGCATGTGTTCCTATATCGCCCATTGCGCCTGCCTTTCCGGATTTTGTAGGATCTGTTCTCCAGGCAGCCTGGGCATTCCCTTCCCGTTCTGATAATTTACTTAACCAACCCTGGCAATATTCAACATAAATTTTTCTGATCTTTCCCAAAGCGCCTTCTTTCATCATTGCCCGTGCCTGCTTTACCATCGGGTAACCGGAGTAAGTGTGTGTAAGGCATAATGTCAGCCCGGTTTCTTCTACTTTCTTTTTTAAATCTTTTGCTTCCTGCAAAGTAAAAGTCATTGGCTTTTCGATAACTACATTAAACCCATTTTCCAATGCCATCATAGCAGGAGCAAAATGCGCAAAATTAGGCGTAACGATAGTTATAAAATCAATGCGCTTGTCTGTAGGCATTTTACTTTCTTTTGATATCATTTCTTCAAAGGTCAGGTAGGTTCTGTCTTTCGGAAGAAATAAAATCCTCCCGGATTCTATAGCATGATCTTTATGAATACTCAACGCGCCGCAACTGAGCTCTATCAATCCATCCATATTAGCAGCGATTCTGTGGATAGCGCCGATGAAAGCATCTACTCCACCGCCTACCATTCCCATTCGTAGTTTTCTCATACAGTAAATTCATTTTTTTAATTAGAAGATAAGGTTTAATTTTCGTATAATCATCATAGTTCTATCCTCTTATCAGGAAAAACTAATACATTCTTTCAACTCTTTTGGGGTGTAAGCCAGGTTGTATTGTTTCAGCACGTCATTAGGAACCCCGTTCCATTGATTAGGTGTATTGCCGATATAGCCTACATCCTTTACGCCGATCTGTGATGTATAAAAACCGGTAGCAGTAAGATTGCGCATCAGATTAAAGAAATTAACGCCCGGCTGCATTTCCGGTTTTGCTTTTTTGGGCCATGCAATCTCATCTACTATTTCCATTTGTTGCTTATGATTACATTCAGCAAAAGAATTTTGATACCTGTTCAGGCATTGCATTTCCAGCCATTGTAATCCTCCGCGCATAGGCACTTTGAATTCTGGTTTATCTTTTACAATAAATTCAATAAAATCTGGCACCTTGGCATCTGAGGCGCTACCGCTCACATCGTCTTTTGGTATGATAATATCTCCGAGGATGGTGATGGTCT
>DASSHD010000658.1:0-3001 GCA_035693085.1 Hanamia sp.
GTTTTCACTGGCAATCTCAACCTTGCTAAAAAAATTGGCTTAAAAGCAAAACGTAAAATTGAATTTTACAACGGTAAGATTGATTGCCGTTTATTAGAGTACGAACTTTATTCGGGAACAAGGAAAGAGAATAAGAATTAACTTCTGATTTGTTCGATAACTTTAATCTGGCAAAAAACCTCCCGGATATTTCAAAATCAGGAAGGTTTACAATTAATCTTCAAATTGAAATCATAAATCAAAATCCTGAATATTTCTTCGTTTACTGATTACAGTTACATGAATATTATTCGTGAAAATTAGTGTAGCCTGTCCGTCCAGGCAGGTTTGTGGCAAAAAACTATTTTATCAGCGCCAAAAATTCATTCTTAGTTCCTTCGTTTATAAATTTCCCTGAATAATGTGCAGTGATGGTACTACTGTTAGTATCTTTTATTCCACGCGAAGCCACACAAAGATGGACTGCATCTATTACCACGGCAACATCTTCAGTTCCTATCGCTTTTTTTAATCCATCCGCTATCTGGTTGGTAAGCCGCTCTTGTACCTGTGGCCTTTTTGCAAAGTATTGTACCAGCCGGTTTATTTTTGATAACCCTATTACCTTTCCCTTTGAAATGTAGGCCACATGAACTTTACCTACGATTGGCACAAAATGGTGCTCGCAATATGAATAAAGTGTAATGTCTTTTTCTACCAGCATTTTATTATACTGATATTTATTTTCAAAGAGAGTTACTTCCGGTTCATTGGCCGGATTTAATCCGCTGAAAATTTCCTTCACATACATCTTGGCTACTCTATGAGGCGTGTCTTTTAAACTGTCGTCCTTCAAATCAAGGCCTAATGTTTCCATGATACCTTTAAAATGATCAGCGATCACTTTAATTTTTTCCTCGTCATTCATTAATGTCTTATCGCCATCGCCATTTGAAGAAACTTTTCCCCGGAAACCGGAATAATCCTCATCAAGTTCTTTCAAACTTATTTCTTCAAAATCTTTAAAAAAAACTTTATTGTTGTTCATCTTCTAATTTTTTTAGTTCATATATTTTAGCCATTACCCTATTCACCATTACATCACAATAAATCAGATTAAATTCAAAAATTTCCTGTGGGGAATACATCTTTTTTATTTCTTTTTGAAGCATTCCTTTCGCCCTGTTCAATCGCACCTTCACGTTGCCTTCAGTAATGTTCAACGCTTCGGAGGTCTCAGCAACACTCAACCCGTTTAATTCGCGCAGGGTAAATACTATCCTGTAATCTTCAGGTATTTCATGAATGGCATTTTCCAGTACATGTCCAAGTTCTTTGTTCATAGCAATTTTTTCATTGTTGGTTGAATGATGAAACAGAATACTTGATTTTTCATTTTGAATATCATCGCTGATTATTTCATTTTTAAAACTTAGTTTATGCCTTTTTTGATAGCATACGTTTAACATTATTCTTGTAAGCCATGTTTTGAAAGTAGAACGGTTTTCAAATTTTTTTAAGTTACAATATGCATTGATGTAAGCATCTTGCATCAAGTCTTCTGTATCTTCGTGATTGTATCTGTATGTGCGCCCTATTTTGTAAATAAAAGGATCATATCTTCTGATTAGTATTTCGAACAACCTAACATCCCCTTCATTTATTCTTTGGATAATCTCCTGATCAGAATATTTTTCAAATTGTGCGTCCAATATTATTAATTTTAAATTTTTCTCAATATAACTTTTCTCAAGATAATTCTATTTTAGCACTAATTTTCCTTTCATGGTGTACGGATGAATAGTACAAAAGTAAGCCGCACTATCCTTAACAATCCATTTCCACATTTGACCCGGTTGAAGGGTGTCTGAATAAAACTTATTATCCTGGTAAGATTTAACGGTATGAGCTACCAATCCTTTATTGATCCAGACCACTGTGTCACCCTTATTTACATCCAATACTTCGGGATTAAATTTCATCAGATTGATAGTTACCGTATCCAATTTATGAACATTCTCTTTCGTCTCTGTTTGATTAGCCGTAGATTTTTTATTCGGTGAAGAGCAACTGAATAAAAAAAGTATTGGGAATAATAAACATACCCTTATTCCCAATACAGCTGTTAACTTTACCATTTGTCAGAACTTTTTGCAGTGTTTCCACTATCTAGACTTTTTTGAAGCATTTCTGCATGAGCAAGATGTCCTTTAAAAATTGGCAATGCTGACTGTAGTAAACTTTTCAATTGACTGTTGGTCGCATCGGGAATTAACGTATTTTCAACCACACCAATTGCTGCTTTGTGATAAGCCACTTCATTATCAACGTAAGCTTTATCAAAAGCCTTACCCTTTTTTGAATTAAGCATTGCAGTTGTTTTTTTAGCGCCTGCCAGTAATGATTCAGTAGTAGGATTGTCTTTTGGAGTAACTCCTAATTTTTGCGCCAATGCTACTGCCTGTTTATTAACATTTCCATGGTCCCTTTCCATTGTTTTTGCAAACTCAATTACCTTCGGATTATGAGACTTTTTTATGGCGATTTTTGCATAGTCAATATCTATTTGATCTGCTGTTACTGCCACTGAAGCAATTTCGGGGTCTGTGAGTTTTTGACTTTTTTGTGCGCTTGCCGGAAAAGAAAGCAAACCGGTACTAAGAACCAAACATATAGCTGACTTAGTAAAAGATTTAATAATTTTCATGATATTTTATTTTGTTTATCTGACCCAATAGAGTGTGGATATTTAGGAAAGGTTACAAAAATTTTTTCCCATTCAAAAGAAAAAATAAAAATCATCAATATTTGTTTGCCTGCCATTACCAATCTGAAAAAAAATCCCTCACATTTTCAACTTTCAATTTTCAATTGTCTTCCCTGTTAACTGTTTCATAAATCAAAAACAATTATTAAAGTAACCATATCGTTTTTTTTATCTTGCCGCTCTAAATTTTTTTGGATGAAAAATATTTTACTTGTTATTAATATTATTCTGCTCGTTTTGGTAGGTTATCTTTAT
>DASSHD010000659.1:0-3627 GCA_035693085.1 Hanamia sp.
GCTTGCAGATGCAGTGCCTTCATTCACCAATACAATCAATTTTCCTTTTTCAAAAGCGCCATCTTTATTACAACGATATTCTTTTTTTGGTGAGTGAGCGCCTTCGGTATATGTGATAAGTTTGTCGTCATTCAAAAATTCATCAGCAATATTGGTTGCCTCTGTGAGAACGCCGCCGCCATTATCTCTCAGGTCAAGTATCAAACTTTTCATTCCTTTCTTTTGCAGTTTAAGCAGCGCATTCATAAATTCCTTATAGGTGGTTTCTGAGAATTTATTCAGCCGGATGTATCCTGTCGTATCAGTTATCATATAGGCTGCATCAAGACTGTAAAGCGGTACGGGGCCACGGGTGATTTCAAACGCCTTTTGCGTGCCGCCTCTTAAAATGGTAATAGTTACTTTTTGCCCCGCATTACCTACAATCAGTTTCCTTAATTTTGTTGCGGTTATATGGTTACCTGCTACCAACGAATCATTTACTTTTATTATTTGATCGCCAATTAGCAGTCCTGCTTTTTGCGAAGGGCCTTTTTCCAATACATTTACCACATTTACTGTGTCATTGATAATATTAAATTGAATACCGATCCCGAAAAATTGTCCTTCAAGATCTTCATTTACTTGTTTTAATTCCTGAACCGGCAAATAAACAGAGTGTGGATCCAGTTGGGTAAGGATAGTTTGTATTGCATCTATCCCTAAAGAATCTATATTCTCATTATCCACATATTTTCTTTTAATCAGATCGAGTACTTCCTGTACCGGCTTTTCTTTTTCTACAAAAAAAATACCGTTATCAGGCATATTCCCTTTTATTCTATAACCGATGAACATACCTGCGATCATACATAAACTAAGTATCAGAGGGAGCCAAACCTGTAATTTTTTATTGCGCATATTTTTTCTTTGTTCTATTTTTATTTTTTTTAGAAGTGCAAATTTCCTCAATAAACATGATAAAATGATACCTCGCATAAAATTGATTGCCGACAGCGGCTCTACAAAAACAGAATGGTGCCTTTTGAGAAATAATAAACCTATCCTTTTTACTTCACAGGGAATGAGCCCTTATTTTGTAAATGCAGACCAGGCTGAACAAATTATCCGCACAGAAGTTTTTCCGTTTTTGAAAAAAAATATACCAGATGAAATTTATTTTTATGGAACTGGTTGTAAAAATCCCGCCAACATAAAAATGTTCCAAAAAGTTTTTAATAATATTTTCCCACAAGCAAAATCATTTGTTGATAATGATCTTTCGGGAGCTGCCAAAGCGCTTTGCGGAAATAAAAAAGGTATTGCCTGCATTTTGGGTACGGGGTCTAATTCCTGTTTTTATAACGGAAAGAAGATTGTAAAAAACAGCCCTGGTCTCGGATATGTTCTTGGTGATGAAGGAAGTGGGGCGTATCTTGGTAAGAAAGTAATTCAGCATTTTTTATATAATATTTTTGACGATGAACTGCGGGCAAAATTCGATGCGAAATTTGTCACAACAGATTCGGAAATACTTGAATCAGTTTATAAAAAGCCTTTGCCAAACCGCTATCTTGCTTCATTTGCTATTTTTTTAGCCGAAAACCGGGGCCATTATATGATAGAAAATATTATAGAAGATGGAATCAACGATTTTTTTTATACTCATGTCATTTCACTTCACGAAAGCGGAAAATATCCGGTTCATTTCACAGGCGGGATTGCATTTGGATTTAAAGATGTAGTGCAGCAGTTATGCAAAAATTATGGCTTACAACAAGGAACTATTTTAAGAAGCCCGATGGATGGGTTGATAAAGTATCACAGGGTGAATTGAAGAAGAATGTTCAATATTCAATGCTCAATATTCAATGTTCAATCAATAAATTCACGATTTAGTTTCTTCCTTTCAGCATAGGTACAAAAGAAAAATCTGAAAAAGTTTCCTCATCGAGACTGTTATCTTCATTTTTAGTAATACGCATCATTTTCTGTTTACCGTTATCTTCCAGGGGAATTACCATTTTGCCGCCAGGTTTTAATTGTTCAATTAATTTTGGTGGAATGTAAGGCGCTGCGGCAGTTATAATTATTTTATCAAATGGTGCATAAGTAGGCAGTCCCTCGAAGCCATCGCCGTAAAAATATTTTATGCTTGGGTATTTAGATTTTAGAATAAAATTTTTATTCAGGTCATACAATTTTTTTTGTCGTTCAATAGTGTAAATATTAGCTCCCATTTCTGACAGAATCATTGCCTGGTAAGCGCTTCCGGTTCCTATCTCCAATACTTTTTCATAAGGCTTTACTTCCAAAAGCTGGGTTTGGTAAGCTACCGTATAGGGTTGGGAAATCGTTTGCCCTTCTCCGATTGGGAAAGCTCTGTCCTGATAGGCAATGTGCTCCAGCGCAGTATCCATAAAATAATGACGGGGAATATTCATCATAGCATTCAGCACATTTTCATCTGTGATTCCTTTTTCTCTTATTGAATCAATCAGTTTTTTTCTAAGTCCTTTGTGCCGGTATGTATCTTCAAACTTTCGCATGGATGCAATTTAGAAAATTTGTGCATATCAAGACAGAAGAAGAATAAATGAAAATGGTGTTTGACAGACAAACTGGTTGTCAGTAAACAAATAAATATTTAAGATTTCTATTTTTTAGACTTTTTAGGAAGGTTTTTTTTATACAGATAAAAAAATATTTATTTATAAAAGATAAAGTGTATTTTGAATTTGGTTTGCTATAATAATAGTAAAAATACCATCCCCTCCGAAAGCTAAGAATCCTAATATCAATTAGTCTCATTATTAATTAATGGTCATAAAATAATTTTGATATGGAAAGATTTTCACAACCAGGTAGTTTTTTGCAAAGTCTTATTTTAAATCCTTTTGAACGATTAATCTCATTAAAATCATCTCACCTGAGACAAGTTACTTTGATGCTGTTATTTTGTTTTGGAGGCGATGGCGACTTTGATTTTATTGATAAAAATTTTGTAGCAACAAAAGATAGACACGGGGCGTATGCCTCTTTATTTTCTATAAACTACAAGCCCTTACTAACTTCTCCTACGGATTATTTCCGGAGCAGGCAAAACGGAACATGGTCAGCGCCTGCGACATGGGAATCTTCCGCTGACAATATCGCCTGGCAAATAGCAACTGAAGTTCCTACAAAAGATGCCAATACAATTACAATTCAAAGTGGTCATACAATAAGTATCAGTAATCCTGTATCTCTCGATCAGACAGTGATTGAGGGAATATTGGAATTGCAGACAGGAGGTGTTTTAAACATCAGTGATGGGGTAGGAGATGATGTTACGATTTCCGATAATGGTGTTTTGCAAATAGTAAGCGACGGGAATTATTTGTCATCAATAAATCAATTTCCCGGTGCCAATATCAATATTAGTACTGGTGGCAAAATAATTGTAGGCAACGGGATTACGCCTATCGGTAACGGTTATGAAGGTTTGGCAACCTCTGCAATTAATAAATGGAATGATGGGGCTGTTTATGAATGGAATAATATGAACACTTTTGCAACTTCAGGTCTTACCTATTTCCCAAATGCCGGAACAGCAATTCCGATTTTTAGAATTACAAAAGTAAGTGGAACACCAGGAGGAAGTGGCGC
>DASSHD010000660.1:0-6602 GCA_035693085.1 Hanamia sp.
AGGATATAAATAATTGAGGCTGCTTTTTTGGGCGGCCTTTTATTTTTCATGAAAGGAGCCACCTATCAAAAACTAATTGTTCGTGTAAAAAAAATCTTCAATAAAACTTTGTTTACTGTAAATCTATAACTGGCGCAGTCGAACGAGCTGTAAGTAGTGTTTTTCAATTGTAACATTAAAGTGAATGTCAGCTTTTAGCGCTTTGAAAACTTTTAATACTGTGTCAATTGTAGCACTGTATGCACTGCTTTCTAATTTAGAAATTTGTGCTTTTTGTACACCTACCAATTTGCCCAATTGTTCCTGTGTCAATTTGCGTTCCTGCCTTGCTGTTTTAATCATTCGCCCTAAAACATCCATACGAAGTTCGTATTCATACTGGTCTCTGTCTTTTGTGCCTTTCTTGCCGATGTATTTATCTTTCATTTCGGGAAGTGAGTATGATTTCATTGCTGTCTTTGCCATAATATTATTTGGTCAATGCTATTAAACACTTTCCTTGCCGCTTTAGGGTTAAGCCTTGCTATGAATTTGTTTGCGTCTTGTAAAAACCTTGTCTGAAAGTTTTGTACTTAAAATCGTTTTCACAAAGATAAGGTGTGGTTTCCATAATTAGAAACTATATTTTATCCATCAAAGTATTAGAAAGGTTTAAAATGGGGAAGCAATAATCAATGTTTATTTCTCCCCGATACAGTAAACGAACAAATTGTGAAGATTTTTATTTTACAGTGCTTGCTTAAAGAGAGTTAGTATTAACTTGGATTAATTGATAAATCCGATGATTTAATACTTTGATGAATTCTATATGCGGCGCATTAATTTTGTTTGCAATAGTCACTTTTTCTTGCATACTTCTATCTATTACCGGCTCTTGCTTTTCGATGTACTCTGCATGAACTTGCTCAAGTCTATCAAGGCCCATTTTTTCAGCCAATTCTATTTTTTGATTATACAATTTGCAATTTGTAATAAAAAGAGAAAGACTTTTGAATAAAGAACCTTCAAGTTCGAAAGTAGCTAGTTTTAGTTCCAAAGCTTTATTGATAATTTGCATATCATGGACGTAAAGATGTAGATTATCTTCAGCAATGTCAAATTCTAAATGTTTTTGCAATACGTTAAAAGGTAGTTGTAATAAAGGTTCGTAAAAATCGTAAGAATAAAAAATTAGGTTAAAATTTAATAAACTGTGTAACCAAGCAGAATATTTGTTACTAATTTCAATTAGTGCATTTCTCTCGAAACTTTTGATGCTATTAAAGCTTTGTTCGTATAAACTGAGCTTACTACGAAGAAATTCAAGTTCCGAATTATATTGCTTTCTTATCTCCTCTACGATTGTTGTTATTTCACCAATATCCTTTTTGGTTGCAAAATTTTCTGCTTTTTTCTTGATAAAAGATTTCATATAAATAGCTAACCCCAAGATAAGTATGGTTGGAATATATGGAATAAGTGAATTGTACATAAATAAACTTTTGATTAAGCAATAAGCAAATCTATGTTATAGGATAATTATTCGGATAAAAAATGCAATATTGATAAAAGTCAAAAAAAATCACTTCAGTGTATTTCAAAAATGAGCGCAGCGAAGTAAATCCGCGAATGAAATGTAGAAAAATAAGAATGGTTCGTGAGTGGACACGAACCAGGGAGGGGAGTAGTCTTTGTCTGTAAACTTTTTTAGGACGAGTCACTTTACTTGTGAATATGAACGTAGTTATCATAACTTGACCAGGCCAATATTTCGCATTCAAACCCTTGATTATTTATTTCTGTTTTTACTTCATTTGATAACTTTTCAGCGAAAAGAGTGGATAAATCTTCAAAGACTACAACTCTATACTTTGGTGTTCCCTCGTGGGTCGTTGAGGACTGTGAAACCAAATATGTGTTTGCTAAAAAGGATTTCCCGTCTTCACAATACTTGTTTGCTAATAGTATACGCTCTTTCTCGTTCATAAACTTTTCTTCCAATTTATCGCGAAGTAAGGTTGGGTTTAAATGATTTGTCATTTCTGTTTATTTCGTAAATATTAAGACATGGTTAGTATTATCAATCACAATTTTACCAAATTGTTGCTGCACGCTTTGACCTAAAAGCATTGGAGCGTTTATGGATTTTGAAATTGATGCAATTACATTTGTAGCAGTATGGCTTCCAATAGTTAGTTTTTTTATGATGAATCTGCGGCTAGTAGCTTTACTACCATCTGCAAAAAAATAAGTCTGCGATCCTATAAAATCACTTTCCTTTACTGTTCCTGTTCTTATTAGAGTTAAAGCAACGTCAGGCGAAATGCTGACATCAGAGGCTCCTGTATCGAAGATAAAACTTATTTTTAAAACATCGTTGATAACAACTGGTATTTCATAGATGCCTCCTTCCATTTTTTGCATATGAATGACTTCCTGGGTATCTTCCGAATTTCGGATAGTTATTTTTTTATTATCTACGGTTGCAAAAGGATCAATTTCTTTCGGTTTATTATATCTCGGGTCTAATGAAAACAAATGGAATAGATAAGTGAAGGCGTTAAATATGGTTTCACCGACAGGTGGTGCCAACATTATAGGTTTAAAAGAATTTGAAAAATCATAATCTAACGGATTTGTAGTTTGGACTATAGTAGTTCTAAAACATGCCGAACTATCGTTACAAACAAAATTAAAATGGCCTATTGAGATAAAACCTGATAAATCTTCTGCTGTATTATACGGCGAAATAGAAACGTTTGAAGCATAAAAAACCGTTTTATAAATTTTCCAAGGATTGTCATCCATTTTATTTTTTTCAATAATAGATACTTCTCCGTTGGCATCCAGTGCAATTGAATACGAATATGTAAAACCATCTGTATGACATGGATTCTGCTCTAATTTATTATTTATATAGTCAATAGTTTGAGGGATCGACAAATTTTGAGTGTAAATTAGCTCGGCACTAAAGAATAGAATAAAGAATAAAATAATTTTCTTAAACATGACGAATTTATTATTTTATCGCAGAAAAATGGGGGTATTGCCTGCAACACACAAATATATGTTATAAGGCAGGACTATTTTACCCAGCTCAGAAAAAATATATTGGAATTCAGGAACAAAGAAAATATACTCCCGTGTATTTTAAAAATGAGCGAAGCGAATAAATAAAGTGTAGTAAACGAACAATAAAACCAGATTTCTATTTCTGAAAATAATAATAATTGTTCCGGTAAATGTTTTCTCAAAATTTGAATCGCTACGGCCCAATAAGGCCGCAAATCTTTTTTCACGGTTTATCGAATTTTTGAAGACAGTCAGAACTGGTTAAGCAAAAACACCGCTGCCCAAAAAAGAACGGAAGTACTACTGCTCTGCCGTTCTTCTATTGTTCTATAACGTTATATCGTCATCTACGTAAGAGATATCAAAACGGCTTTCCCGATAAACAGAAGAATAGGTTAAGGATATTTATTTGAAAACTAATTTTGTGAATTTATAGTTGGGCGAACCAGCTAAAAATCGTATGTTCATCGGCTTAGGGTAAACCTAAAAGCAATCTTATTTACTAATTGCTAAATAATCATAAATGTATCAAAATGAACAGAGAGGGTTTGATCTTCCTGAACCCATGGTAAGAATAGTAAAAGCTATTATTCGAAATATAAAACCCATTCTCATTGGGATCGTATTATTAATTGTTGTCTTCGGCGCTTTTTTTCAGATCAAGCCCGAGGAACTTGGAGTGATCACCCGGTTTGGGAAATACACCAGGACGGTGGACCCTGGCCTGAATTTTAAGATCCCCTTTATGGAGACAGTGTATAAGGTGCCCGTGGAACGGCAACAAAAGCTGGAATTCGGTTTTCGAACCACCAGCACCTCTTCTCTTGAAACCGGCTATACCAAAACCAACACGAAACAGGAATCCCTGATGCTCACCGGCGATCTCAATCTCGCTGATGTGGAATGGGTGGTCCAGTTCAGGATTGACAATGCCTACAATTTTCTATTCAAAGTGAAGAATCCCGAAAACTCTTTACGCGATATCTCGGAGGCTGCGATGCGCCAGGTAGTGGGTGACCGCACGGTAAATGAAGTATTGACGGTAGGCAGAACTGAAGTGGCCGACGCTGCTCAAAAAATGATTCAGCGCTTAAGCAATGAATATTCCCTGGGGGTAAAGATAGACCAGGTAGTGCTGCAGGATGTGAATCCGCCGGATGCTGTGAAGGCCGCATTCAACGCGGTGAACCAGGCGCAACAGGAAAAGGAAACATTGATCAATGAAGCCAAATCTGCCTACAATAAAGTGATCCCCAAAGCCAGGGGACAGGCGCTGGAAACCATTCAAAAAGCAGAGGGTTATGCGGCAGAAAGAGTAAATAATGCACAGGGTGAAGTGGCACGATTTGAAGATCTGTACACGGAATATATCAAAGCGCCCGAAGTAACCCGAAGAAGGATTTACCTCGAAACGATGAACAAAGTGCTGCCCCAGCTTGGTAATAAAATTATTACCGATGAGAAAGGAAGCAATGTGCTTCCGCTCCTTCAGATGCAAATGCAAAATCAAAATCAGGATACCCCAAAAGAAAATTAACCATGTCAAAGAAGAAATTAATTATATCAGGAATAGTTTTGATAATACTGCTCATCGCTGTGTCATCGAGTATGTACATAGTCAATGAAAAGGAGCAGGTAGTCATCACGCAGTTTGGAAAGCCAATAGGCGATGCGGTTACCACTCCCGGAGTAAATTTCAAACTCCCCTTTATACAGGATGTCAATGTTTTTGACAAACGATACCTGGAGTGGGATGGTGATCCCAATCAAATTCCAACAAAGGACAAGAAATTTATTTTCATTGATACGTATGCGCGTTGGCACATTACCGATCCGCTTCAGTTTTACAAAAGGCTTACCAATGAAAGAGGCGCCCAATCAAGGCTTGATGACATCCTGGATGGTGAAACGAGAGATTATATAGCCAATCACAACCTGGAAGAAACCGTAAGAAACAGCAACAGGATACCCACCACTACCGACACGATTACTGAACCCTCCACCGATACGCTGGTAGATATAACAGTAGGCCGTGAGAAAATAGAAAAAATGATTTTAAAGACGGCCAATGAAAGGGCTTCGGACCTGGGAATTGTTATCCTGGATTTCAAGATCAAAAGGCTCAACTATGTAGAAGAAGTACGCGACCAGGTATTTAAAAGAATGAACAGTGAGCGGTTTCGTATCGCAGACAAATTCCGCTCTGAGGGACAGGGAGAAGCCTCCAGGATCAATGGAGAAAAGGAAAAGGATCTGAAGTCCATACAATCCACCGCCTTTGAGGAGGCAGAAAAGATAAAAGGTAAAGCCGATGCGACTGCGGCGGCTATTTATGCCAAAGCGTATAACCAGTCGGCCGTATCAAAAGATCTTTATGCGTTTTTAAAATCAATGGAAACCTTTGAGAAAACCTTTGACAAGAAAACATCCATCATTATTTCTACAAACAGTGAAGTGTATAAATTTTTGAAATCTATGAGGTAGGGATTGAGATTTTCCGGTGATAATTCGTTGGTGATAATTTTCAAAAGGTACATTTGTTAGGTTGGCCGGGAGGCCAGGCGGTGTGTCTGGCCGGGTGAGATTGCAAAAAAGGGAAGGCCCACACAGGCTGAAAATAATTTCATGACACGCGGTTCATTGTGTTATGACAATTTGAAAAAAAACGAACGTAACAAGTAAAATAAAAATCCTCAATAAAAGTTTCTTTACTGCAAATCCTTCGTGGTAGCAACTTTCATAATTTTTCCCCAATCGTTCTAAAAGTCAAATTTATTCTCGGTTTCATAGGCGATTTGGTTGGCGGCAAACGATGCAGCCAGTTTTTGTTATATGGATTGTTGTAAGTGCAAAAAAATATGTATTGGTTTATTCAAAAAGAAAAAGATCTTAGGAAAAGATAAAAGCCCTGAAAGGGCGAAATACCTTAACGATGGGTGAAGCCCTTCGAAAAAAATACAACTATGCCACAATCACTTGTCAAAAATTATGTCCATCTTATATGGAGCACCAAGTACCGCGAACATCTTATTTATCCACCGATAGAAGAAGAACTTCACGCTTACCTCGGAGGTGTTTGCAAACGCATGGAATGCCATCCTATAAAAATAGGCGGTTATACAGATCATGTACATGTGCTTTGCATGTTGTCAAAAAAAATTGCCTTAATGAAATTGCTTGAAGAAGTGAAATCGCATTCTTCAAAATGGATGAAAACAAAAGGAGAAGATTTAACTAATTTTTACTGGCAGGATGCCCGCCTGAACGGAACGGGCAGGGTTATGGTGCGTTTTCTGTGAATCCCGCAGATATAGACAGGGTAATCGCTTATATCGTTAACCAAAAAGAACATCATAGTAAGATTAGTTTCCAGGATGAATACCGGGCTATTCTTAAAAGATATAAAGTGGAGTATGATGAGAGGTATGTTTGGGATTAGTACTTGTATAATTTGCTCGATTAAAAAATAGGGCTTCGCCCTATCTTGATATATTACGCCCTTTCAGGGCTTTTAGAAGAGCATAATTCGTGTTGATGAAAAGCCCTGAAAG
>DASSHD010000661.1:0-6966 GCA_035693085.1 Hanamia sp.
TAGTTTTCTATTGATTTTGGGATATTGTAATGAATTACAAAGCGTATATCGGGTTTATCAATTCCCATACCAAAAGCAATAGTAGCAACAATAACCTGGATTTCTTCTCCCAGGAATTGATCTTGCCTTGTTGCCCTCAGCTTAGTATCCAGCCCGGCATGGTAAGCAACCGCTTTTATACCATTTGCCATTAATGTTTGTGCGAGCTCCTCAGTTGTTTTTCTGTTGAGGGTATAAATAATTCCACTCTTCCCTTTATTTTGAGAAATAAATTTTACCATGCTTTTTATAGCCTGGTCTTTTTTTACTTTTGGGACTACTTCGTAATATAAGTTGGAGCGGTTAAAAGAAGATATAAAAATATTGGGATCTCTTAATCCAAGGTTTTTTATAATATCGCTTTGCACCTTGGGTGTGGCGGTGGCTGTCAGAGCGATTACAGGAATCTTTTCATTTATCTGATCCATTATTTCGCGAAGCCGTCTGTATTCCGGCCTGAAATCGTGCCCCCATTCACTAATACAATGCGCTTCGTCAACAGCAAAAAAGGAGATTTTCAATTCTTTAAAAAAATCCACGTTTTCTTCTTTGGTTAATGTTTCAGGCGCTACATATAATAATTTGGTGACTCCGGAAAGCAGATCCTCTTTTACAATTTTCTGTTGCCCTTTATTCAACGAGCTATTTAAGAAATGAGCAATATTATCTGTGCTGCTATATCCTCTCACCAGGTCAACCTGATTTTTCATTAGGGCTATTAACGGAGAAACGATAATGGCGCATCCTTCACTTATTATTGCCGGCAATTGATAGCAAAGGCTTTTGCCTCCTCCGGTAGGCATGATTACAAAAGTATCTTTGCCGGATAAAAGGCTTTTAATAATTTTTTCCTGTGGCTCTTTAAAAGATTTGAATCCAAAATGTTTCTGAAGTTGTTGTGCAAGTATTTCGTCTTTAGCCGTTTTTGAAGGCTTGCTTTTATTTGAAGATTTTGAAGATTTGGGGTTTGAAGTTTCTTTTGATTTTGTTGTGGGCATGGCTTTTCTTTTCTTTCTCTACATTATTTTTTAGGGGATCAAAGTTAATTTATTGTCTCTTAAAGTTGAGATTAAAATATATTTTATATTAATCCGCTTTAATAAATTCTATAACGGAGGTTAAGGTACGAAGTATTTGTGTAATTAAATCAAATTCCTTTGTTTTGCCCTTCCATTCATTTAAAGTAGGTTTGCGTGATTTTAAAAAATATCTGGCTTTTTATTAAATTAATATTTCCTGTTCTGTATAGTTTAAATGGAAAATAGAATAATTAATACTGCAAAAGAAACGATCCTGGCAGAATCGCGTTCTGTCTCGCGGCTCGTGAATTTTATTAATGATGAGTTTGAAAATGCAGTTTTGAAAATATACAATTGCAAAGGGAGACTTGTAATAAGTGGAATTGGTAAAAGCGCTATTATTGCACAGAAAATAGTGGCTTCCCTTAATAGTACCGGAACTCCTTCCGTCTTTTTACACGCAGCGGATGCTATTCATGGAGATATAGGAATGGTACAGCAGGATGACATCGTAATGATCATCAGTAAAAGCGGTGACAGCCCTGAAATAAAAATTTTGATACCGCTTATAAAGAATTTCAAAAATACACTTATTGCCATTTGTGGCAATTTGGAAAGTTATCTTGCAAAATGTGCAGATATCGTTTTGAACACAACTATAGACGAAGAAGCTTCTCCAAATAATCTTGCGCCTACGAGTAGCACCACAGCACAGATGGTAATGGGAGACGCTATCGTGGTTTGCCTGATGGAATTGAAAGGTTTTGGACCGGATGATTTTGCAAAATTTCATCCGGGTGGTACACTTGGAAAGAAATTGTACCTGCATGTAGGCGATCTTTCTGTTAATAATGAAAAACCTTTTGTTGGGACTAAAAGTTTATTAAAAGATGTAATAGTTGAGATAACAAAAAAGCGTTTAGGTGTAACGGTTGTTCTGGATAATAATCATAAAATATCAGGAATTATTACTGATGGAGACCTTAGAAGAATGCTGGAAAGAAATATGTATCATGCAGGTGTAGTAGCAAAAGATATTATGACAATGAATCCAAAGACAATTGATAGTAAAGAACTTGCCGTAAATGCTCTTGATATGATGCGAAAAAATAATATTACTCAGCTTATAGTGACTGTCAATAATAATTACGAGGGGATAATTCATTTACACGATCTTGTGCGGGAAGGGATTATTTAATTTTTAATGAAACTTTTTAATGAAAAAAAATAATTATGTCGCCATCATGGCCGGAGGTATTGGAAGCAGGTTCTGGCCTGTGAGCCGGGTTGATTACCCAAAACAATTCCTTGATATTTTAAATACCGGTAAAACATTGATCCAGGCTACCTTTGACCGTTTTGCCCAATACATACCTTATGAAAATATTTATGTGGTTACTTCAGTTCAGTATAAGGAAATTGTCGCAAAGCAATTGCCATTGCTGAATCCGGCAAATATTTTATGTGAACCTTCGCGCAAAAATACAGCGCCTTGTATTGCGCTCATTTCTTACAAGCTTCAGCAATTAAATCCGGATAGTAATCTGATCTGTGCTCCGGCTGACCATCTTATCCTGGATGATACTTCATTTATTAAAATAAGCCTGGAAGCCCTGGAATTCACTGAAAAAAATAATGCGCTTCTTACATTAGGTATCAAGCCTTTTCAACCAAATACGGGTTATGGATACATACAATTTGAACAACATGCGGTGAGCGATAATGTTTATAAAGTAAAAACTTTTACCGAAAAACCGGATTTGGAATTAGCTAAAACTTTTATTGCCAGCGGTGATTTTTTATGGAATGCCGGAATTTTCGTTTGGCAAACAAAAACTATTATTAAATCATTTGAAAAATATTTACCTGAAGTTCATGAGCTTTTCGAAGGTGCAAAAAATGCCTGGAATAACGAAAAGGAAGAAGAAGCAATCGAATTGATCTACCCTTTGTGTGCAAGTATTTCTATTGATTATGGAATACTTGAAAAAGCAGATAATGTTTACGTAATTCCATCTTCTTTTGGATGGAGCGACCTGGGTACCTGGGGAAGCGCTTATGAAAATCTTGAAAAAGATTATCATGAAAATGCTGTAGCAGGGGACAACATTATTCTTTTTGATTCGACAAAAAATATAGTACATTCTAATGGAGAAAAATTAATTTTATTACAGGGCCTTGATGATTTTATTATTGTAGATACCAAAGACGCATTATTGGTTTGCAAAAAAGAAAATGAACAAAGTATTAAAGAATACTTAACAGAAATAAAAAGAAGCAAAGGTGATAAATACCTTTAAATGTTGCTTTACTGCTAAATAAAAAGATTTTCAAAATAAATCATTATGGTTTTCGTTAGATGACATATCCATTTTGTTATTTATCAGATGAAGTATCTTTTACTTTCAATTTCCGTTTTACTTCTTTTACCCAATTTCTTTAATATTACTCTTGAAGAAAAACCAGGATATAATAAAGTAGAAATTTATAATCCTTCTCTTTCAAGGATCAATTCTGTCCAAAAATTAATGGATTATTCAGACAGTGTTTGCCAAAAAAAATATGCGCCTAATTCATTACAATATGCGATGGTTGTTTCCAATGTTCTGGAACAAAGGTTTTACCATGGTTTTTCTGTTTACAGTTTACAAAAGGACTGGATAGCCGCTGTTACACAATATCTGTTTGGCCACTATGTGGCATATCCTGTAAATCCGGAAGATATCTTGAAATATCCGTATGCCGGATGCTCTCAACAGGCTATTGTATTGGCAGCAGTGATGAAACGAAATAAGGTACCATACAGAAGCCTTGGTTTTCCTCATCACTATACTACGGAATTGCAATTCAATAATTCATGGTATTATTTTGATACAGACATGGAGCCCGATATGAGTGAAGCAGACCGTGATTTAATTTACTGGAAGCATGACGCAGACAGCCTTAAAAAGTTTTATCATAAAAATTCTGCAGCAGCAGATTGGGGATTTGGAAATTCTCAAAAAGCCAGGGTTGGAAAAATAGACGCGCCCCCTGCACCGAATGCCTTTTTATTTCAAAATACTACCAAATATTTATCGAAGCTTCTTTGGCTATTCCCTTTAATTATTGTAGCATATCCCCGCAAAAAGAAAAAGTGAATTTTCTGAAACGATTCTATAATTTCGATCTATTCATTAAATCGGAATATTTTGCATTTACCACATATCAGAAGCAAATTGCCTAATACGGGGGAAACTATTTTCACGGTGATGAGTTCTCTGGCAGCAAAACACAAAGCGATTAATCTGGGGCAGGGCTCGCCGGATTTTGGGATGAATGAACGCCTGATTGAACTCGTATATAAGGCAATGAAAGAAGGCCACAATCAATATACTCATAAAAATGGGTTGCTGGCATTGAGGGAAGCAATTGCAGATAAAATTGATTTTTTATATAAATGTAAAATTGATCCCGCTGCTGAAGTAACCGTTACTCCAGGGGGAACTTATGCCATCTTTACGGCACTCACATCTGTATTAAATCCGGGAAATGAAGTTATCGTTTTTGAACCTGCTTATGATAGCTATATTCCGAATATTGAGATCAATGGAGCTACTCCTGTTGTAATTCCACTTGTTTATCCAGAATATAAAATAGACTGGATGATGGTAAGACAGAAAATTACACGGGCTACAAAAATGACATGCTCAATTCGCCTCATAATCCTACTGGAAAAATTTTGGATAAAAATGATATAGAAGAATTAAGATCAATAGTAGCAGATACAGATATCATTATTTTGAGCGATGAGGTTTACGAGCACATTATATTTGATGGGCATCAGCATGAAAGTATTTTAAAATATCCTGACCTTTTTCAACGAAGCTTTGTAGTTTCTTCTTTTGGTAAAGTATATCATTGCACCGGATGGAAGATGGGTTACTGTGTGGCGCCGGAACCATTAATGAAGGAATTTCTAAAAGTTCATCAATACAATTGTTTTAGTTGCCATGCACCCGTGCAATATGCATTGGCAACATTTCTACAGGACAAAAACGAGTATCTGCAATTGAGTAATTTTTTACAATTGAAAAGGGATTATTTTAATGAGCTTATGTCTAAAACCAGGTTCACACCTTTGGTTTCCCAGGGAAGCTATTTTCAACTATTTAACTTTGCAGAAATAAGTAATGATACAGAGTTGAATATGGCTAAAAAAATGACAATGAAAGCCGGTGTAGCAGCTATTCCGGTAGCGGCTTTTTATAAAAATGGAAAAGAAGATAAAGTCCTTCGTTTTTGCTTTGCAAAAAAAGAGAGCACACTTCAGGAAGCTGTGGACCGGTTAATTAGGTACCAGTCTGAATTATAGATCCTGCGAAACTCAATAATGATATAAATTACCAGAACTCCAAAAATAAATAAACGCGCAAATGGCAAAACAGTGAATCTTTGGTTTGAACACTCAAAGTTTTATTATAAAAAATGTGAAGTATTTTATCTTTGTGCCTTTGTGGGATTTCTTCTTGCCAATTATCAGAAAAATTATCAAAATACCCAATTTGTCTTTTTTTATTATTGGTAGGCTAAAAAAATTAACATCATTATACTAAAATAATTAGTGTTGATAAATAATAATTTCTATATTTGCGCAACCAATAACTTTACAATTTATAAATTCATTCTAAATAAAGTACAATGGCAGCCAATAATAATACTACAGATAATAAAATTTCTGAAAAGCTAAAAGCTTTAAAATTAACTATTGATAAAATAGATAAAGATTTTGGCAAAGGAAGTGTGATGATGATGAACGAACGTTCGCAGGAACCCCATGAAGTAATTTCTACCGGATCTATTGGATTAGATGTGGCTCTGGGGATCGGCGGCCTTCCAAAAGGAAGAGTAGTTGAAATTTATGGGCCGGAATCTTCGGGTAAAACAACGCTGGCCATACATGCAATTGCTGAGGCGCAAAAAAAAGGCGGTATGTGTGCCATCATAGATGCAGAGCATGCGTTCGACAATACTTATGCAAGAAAATTAGGCGTGGATGTTGATAATCTTTTAATAAGCCAGCCCGATTATGGCGAACAGGGTTTGGAAATTGCTGACAGGCTAATTCTTTCAGGCGCTTTGGATGTAGTGGTGATTGATTCTGTTGCAGCGCTGGTTCCAAAAGGTGAACTGGAAGGCGAAATGGGAGATAGTAAAATGGGATTACAAGCAAGACTGATGAGTCAGGCAATGAGAAAATTAACTGCAACGATAAGTAAAACAAACTGCTGTTGCATTTTTATAAATCAGTTGCGGGATAAAATTGGAGTAATGTTTGGAAATCCTGAAACAACTACAGGTGGCAATGCATTAAAGTTTTATTCATCCGTAAGGCTTGATATTCGCCGCATGGCACAAATAAAAGACGGCGATCAATCTATAGGCAACAGAGTAAAAGTAAAAGTGGTAAAAAATAAAATGGCTCCTCCATTCCGCGTTGCAGAATTTGATATCATTTTCGGAGGTGGAATTTCAAAAACCGGCGAAATAATAGATATGGGCGTTGACCTGGGAATCGTTCAAAAGAGCGGAAGCTGGTTTAGCTACGATACTACCAAACTGGGTCAGGGCCGCGAAGCAGTAAAGCAACTTTTAATTGATAATCCTGATTTGGCAAAAGAGATAGAAGCGAAGATAAGAGCAAAAATAGCGGAAGGGGTTGTAGCCTGATTTCTGAGTTCTTTAAAATTAAAAAAAATTAAGACCAGTAAACAAATAAATAGTAAGGATTTTGATTTTATTATTCTCAATATTACCAAGATTGAGTTTATTTAAATCGGAGTTCTAATACGATTCAGGACTTTGCCTTTATAACAATGTCCGGTTATGAAAAACCCATCCAAAAACAAAAGATGTTAGTGTAAGTAAG
>DASSHD010000662.1:0-3324 GCA_035693085.1 Hanamia sp.
TGTGAAAGAACTAAGTTAATATCAAAAGTTGAAAGCAAATCACAACAGTCTTGAATTGTATCTCTATTGTTATCTCGATGTGAAAGAACTAAGTTAATATCAAAAGTTGAAAGCAAATCACAACAGAGTAATGTTTACATATCCATAAGCGCCTGATGTGAAAGAACTAAGTTAATATCAAAAGTTGAAAGCAAATCACAACAGGGTTGAATCAATTCAAGTTTATTGTGGTGATGTGAAAGAACTAAGTTAATATCAAAAGTTGAAAGCAAATCACAACCCTGGTTTGCTTGGGAAAGCATGGCAGGTGGATGTGAAAGAACTAAGTTAATATCAAAAGTTGAAAGCAAATCACAACAGATGGATTGGTGCGAGAGATTCTTTTATAGATGTGAAAGAACTAAGTTAATATCAAAAGTTGAAAGCAAATCACAACAGTATGCATTACATTGCGCTCTATGATAGGGATGTGAAAGAACTAAGTTAATATCAAAAGTTGAAAGCAAATCACAACCTTTGATGAGAAATATCTCATCTCGTTGGAGATGTGAAAGAACTAAGTTAATATCAAAAGTTGAAAGCAAATCACAACCTTAGCCGCAATGAGCTTTGCTTTCTTTCCCACTATAGTTCACACATATTATTATTTATTATTCAATCTAAAACAAAAAATCAATTTTTTCAGATGCAAACAAATTCTTAGTTTCGAGATGAATTTTTATTGAATAATTTAAATATCCTTAGAAAATCGAAGAGGGAACCTCTATAATTTAAAAATATAACAAGGCCTTTGCAGGAAACAGTAACAATTTTTCATAATTTTAAATGGAAATTTCCCGGTAAATGAAGAACAGTTATATTCTACTTCGTAACAAAAAGGAAAGTAATGCCCTCAGCATTGAAGAGCTGCAGGAAATTGGTTTAAAAAAAACCGATCTGATTTGGGTAGAGTGCCAAAGTATGTCCTGGCGCAGTCCCTTTGAAATTGCTGAGCTAAGAACACTTATATCTGAAAGTAGTAACGATAATATAAAAAATAGTCCGGAGAAATTGGTTCTAAAGGAAGTACCAAACCGTGTGAAGCTGGTTAAACAACAAAAAGCAGGAGAAACATTGACAGATCCTGAATCAAAAAATTCGGAAAAATATAGCTATCCGGAACGTGTGCTCTTTTCAGGGCCCGATAAAAAAAAGATTGATATCCGGTCAAACAACAGTTCTTCTCCCTGGGGAATAATAAACGAAGAGCGGCTTTTTAATGCGAAACAAAAAGCGCTTCGAAATAATAAAGTTTTTACTTTTCAACTACCTGAACGCGTTAAAAAAATAGCTTTCTATACCGGTTTAATACTTACGGGCGCTTTACTGATGCTACTGATACAGCAGTTTGGTAATAAAAGAGAGGTTGCGCAGCAACAAGAAATACCTCAACTTCAGCCTGAAAAAAGACCCTCAACCACGGCTACCATGCCAGCAGCTTTAAATAAAGACAGTACAATTACTGCAACAAATATTGAAACCCCTGTCCTAACAACCGAAAAGGGTTCAGTTGGTACAAAAAAAGAACAAAAAAAACCAGTTAAACCTGCTAATAATAACCCAATAATAACGGACCCAAACTCAGACACACAGGATACAAGCAACAATAACAACGTGGGAAAAAATACACCACCGATGACAGAATTGAGTGTAAAGCCGGTAAGCATTGAAGATATTTCTTCCAAAATTGTACTTAAGGCGAATGATTATAAAGTGGGATTCTTTGGCGGAATCCGGAACCTGAAATTAACCCTACAAAATAATTCCAGGTACACGCTGGATAAAGTAACCGTAGAATTAAAATACATGAACCAAAACGGTAAAATTATCAATACAGAATATCTCTCTTTTCAAAATGTTAAGGCTGGGGATGCACCTGATTTGGAAGTAAACAAATCAAATCGGGGAGTAAAAGTTGAATACAATATCTCCCATATTGAATGTAAAGCGATAACTACCCATAAATGAGTTGAGAAGCCGGTATCATGACATAAAATGATCCTCGCTAAACTTTCTTAATTACTTTACAAAATGGTTTTACCCGGCGGAGAACCAGCCATGTATCATATTGAGTATGCTTCACCAATCGAAAAAAATTCCTGTAGTTCTTAAAAATATTTCCCTTCAGAAAGATAATTTCTTACATAATCATCTACTCCATCTTCCAGAGAATAAAATGGCTGTGTATATCCTCTAGCATGAATTTTATTCATATCCGCTTCAGTAAAATATTGATAGGTATTTCGAATATCTTCAGGCATATCTATATATTCTATCCGAGGAGATTTATCCATTCCGGAAAAGGTAGCTTTCACAAGATCATCAAATGTCCGTGCTTTTCCTGTACCTACATTATATATGCCGGAGATAAAAGTTTTTGGATCTTTTTGCCAACAATCCAAAAACCAAAAACAAATTTTCAACACATCCTTTACATAAATAAAATCCCTCAATTGCTCGCCGTCTTTGAATTCTTTTTTATGCGATTTAAAAAGTTTTACAAAACCATTTTTTACTATCTGGTTATACGAGTGAAAAATAACACTCGCCATTCGTGCTTTATGATATTCATTTGGTCCGTAAACATTAAAGAATTTTAATCCAGCCCATGCAGGAGGAACACTGCCACCCTGCCTGTCCCGCTCATTGCGGGAAGCCTGCCGAAGAGCCCATTTATCAAATTCATTTTTAGAAACGCCATAAGGATTTAAAGGCTTTAAGTTTTCAATGATAACTTCATCATCTTTGTATCCCAATTCGCCGGCACCATAGGTGGCAGCAGAAGAAGCATACACCAGGGGAATATTATTTTCAGAACAATAATTCCATACTTTCTTAGAATATTCCACATTCAAATGCTCGTGTACCGAATAATCAAATTCCGTAGTATCAGTTCTTGCACCAATGTGGTAAAAAAAATCAATTTTTGGATTTTCATTTTTCAACCAATCGAAAAACATTTCTCTTTCTATTTTTTTTGAAAAGGCCTTTTCATCCAGGTTTGCCTCTTTCTCCGGATGAGAAAAATCATCTACAAGGATCAAATTCTTATATCCGGCATTATTCAAAAAGCCAACAAGGCAGCTACCAATAAAGCCCGCTGCACCCGTTACTACAATGTTTGACCCATTATTCATTATTAAGATTTCTCAATTTTTTACAGGTTTAAAAATTTGTTCTTTATAAATCAGTTTTTAAATAATTGCCAATCGCATTATCATATTTATCTTTCCAGTTACTGATATTTCCCCAACTCTCACTATTTACAATTATTTCTCCTGATGT
>DASSHD010000663.1:0-2503 GCA_035693085.1 Hanamia sp.
ACATTTGCTCCACCATATATTTTACGGAGTTCCAAAGTAAGTTCCACTCCTATTTGCCCGCAAGCACCTATTACCAGTATTTTTTCTTTGATCATTTTACTTTTATTAATGAGCAAAGTAAAATCTTAATAAGTAAAGGGAAAAATATTCGGAGGAATAATGTGTAGATTAACAGGTAACTACAAATCAATAAAGTTTACTGACTTTAACTTCCTAAATGGGATCAAGGAAGAATTTTTTTGTATTGTGTAGTATTACACAATACATTTGTAAATGATAAAAAGCATTCGTCACAAAGGATTGCGGCTTTATTATGAAGAAGGCAATGGATCGAAATTACTAAAAGAGCATTTAGCAAAGATAGCCCGAATACTAACGGCGCTTGATGCCATCACTTCACGAGATGATATTTTAATGTTGAGGTCGGGAATTCATTTGTTAAAAGGCAAGTATGATGGTTTTTGGTCATTGCATGTTACTGGAAACTATCGGATCATTTTCCGTTTTCAGCCGCCTGATGTTTATGATATTGACTATGTAGATTATCACTAAAAAATATAATTATGATAAAGAGAAATTTAGCTCCTTCACACCCAGGAGAAATATTGAGAGAGATGTTCATCAAAGAACGAAACCTGACCATTACTGAAGTCGCAGAAGGAATAGGTATCGCAAGAGCAAATCTTTCTGCGATTGTAAATGAACGTGGAGGCATCAGCCCTGAATTAGCCATAAAATTATCAGAAGCATTCGGAAATTCTGCACAATTCTGGATTAACTTACAAAAAAATTACGAGTTATGGCATGCAGAAAAAAAAGTGAATCGTAAAAACATCAGACATTTTGAAGAAGCATAAAATTAGCTTTTTAAAGAAATTACTTTTTAAAAAGAAAAAAAACAGCAAGAATCAATAGCCCGAAGCCTACCAAATGATTCCAACGTAATGGCTGATCTTTAAAAAAGAATAACATAAAAGTTGTAAAAACCGAAAGTGTGATCACTTCCTGGATTATTTTTAATTGCCATAGCGAAAACGGCCCGCCATTTTCGTCAAAGCCAATCCGGTTGGCAGGTACCTGGAAAAGGTATTCAAAAAAAGCAACACCCCAACTCATCAAAATGACCAAAAATAAACTTACTCCTACCAATTTATTCATTTCTTTCAGTTTCAAATGACCATACCATGCAAGAGTCATAAATGTATTGGAACAAATTAATAATACCACAGTAAGAATCGCTTTTTTCATTTTATAAATGAATTTTCAGAATTATTATAATCAAACTAACTGATAATTTTTCCGTCTTTCATGTGAAGTAACCTGTCACTTAATTGAGCCAGTTCTTCATTGTGAGTGACAATTAAAAAAGTTTGCTGAAATCTGTTACGCAGGTCAATAAATAAATTATGTAACTCTTTTGCGTTGGCAGAATCCAGATTTCCTGTCGGTTCATCTGCCATTACAATTGACGGATCATTTATCAATGCTCTTGCAACCGCCACACGCTGCTGTTCTCCTCCCGAAAGTTCCCCCGGCTTATGTTCGCTGCGGTCTTTAAGATTTAAAAGCTCTAATAATTCTTTAGCTCTTTTTTCTACTTCTTTGGTTTTTTTGCCTGCTATCCAGCCGGGGATACAAATATTTTCCAAAGCAGAAAATTCAGGAAGCAAATGATGAAACTGAAATACAAAGCCGATATGCCGATTCCTGAATGAAGCTAATTTTTTACC
The DNA here is from genome assembly GCA_035693085.1 of Hanamia sp. GTDB lineage: Bacteria > Bacteroidota > Bacteroidia > Chitinophagales > Chitinophagaceae > Ginsengibacter. Next base: position 1,731 of record DASSHD010000663.1, read on the forward strand.
TTTTAGCCGGTTTACATCTGCATTATCAATAATTATTTCTCCCTTGTCAGCTTTATCTAAAGTACCCAAAATATGCAGCAGAGTGCTTTTCCCAGCCCCGGAAGAACCCGCAATACTTACTATTTCACCTTTGGCAATTCCTATATCAACTCCTTTGAGCACATGCAAAGGACCATAATTCTTATAAATACCGGTAGCTTTTAACATCTTTAAATGTAAGGTAAAATTGAAATCGAAAAATAAAAAATTAAAGATAATTTTTACAATATAAATCAAAAAAAATCGTCAAATGAACAGAAAAAGTTGATTAAAAAACAATAATTGGTTTTTTAAATATAACTTATACATTTGCGGAAAATTAGAAACCCGTTTTTTTAATTTTTATAACTCAAATAAACAGAAAGAATAATTATGTTTTGGACATTAGAACTTGCCTCTCACCTGGAAGAAGCACCCTGGCCGGCTACAAAAGATGAACTTATTGATTATGCAATACGCAGTGGCGCTCCGATAGAAGTAGTCGAGAATTTGCAGGAACTGGAAGATGAGGGCGGTGGAGACATTTATGAAAGCCTTGAAGATATTTGGCCTGATTATCCCAGCCAGGAAGATTTCTTTTTCAATGAAGATGAGTACTAGTGTCATGTCAAATTAAAATTGTCGGATAAAGTTTTTTTAATTTTATCCTTGCCTTATCATTAGTGAACTGCCAGTTGATCTTTGCCTCTTTATTATTTCGATCTTTTTGCCAGGCGTTAACTTCTGTTTTCATT
>DASSHD010000664.1:0-8833 GCA_035693085.1 Hanamia sp.
GCAATCGGCCTGTCTTCACCATCATGATACAAAAAAACTTTTAACTCATCACCTATTTTAGTATTAGCAGGAACAAATCTTTTTGGCAATAAAATCCCCACATCTCCATCATCAAGAAAAACACCCATAGATTTTTCTTTAATGACTTTCATCACATTATATTCACCGATTTTTACCAAAATAAATTTTCATTAATTGTAGGACAAAGAAACAAAAAGAAAGTTTCAGGTATAATGCAAAATGGAAAAGATGAAATGAAAATATCTTATTCTTTCAAACGCTCATAGATTTCTACACTTTTGGAACTATCAGGGTAATTGATGGTCTGTTTGTAATGATCCGTACCGGTTAATTCATAATCAACCATAAACGAATGGCCTGCTACAACCGGAAATGAAGAATTGAGTTCCGTCTCTTTTATTTTATTGACTCCCGCAGTATCAAAAGTTCCAAAACCCATTCCGGTTTGAACTGATGTTGATGCAGAAGTTGCATTATTTACCGTTTGTCCAAACATAAAGTAGCCTTCATAAAAAGCTTTATACTGTGTGCGGTTATTCCTTGCTGTATCATTTCCTTTAATCGAATAAGACTCTAACTCTTTCCAAACGCCATCTAACGGACTTTTTAATGAAGTTCCCACTTTTTGATACGTCTCGGTCAGTTTTGACATTTGACTGTCTATCATAATTTGAGGAATTACCTGGTTATAACCGTCAGGCGTAGTTGTTATATTTAATTTATAGCTCGGATGAGTGCTATCCGCAATAGTTCCACTTGCCCTAAAAATCAAATTTTCTGTTACTCCACTGGTGTCTGAAGTATATGTACCCACCCCAAAGCCCGAAATGGAATCTGTTGGATTTAACTGCGTGTACATCACAAAATGATCTGTATAAATTTTTAGTTGTTTCAGATCTGAATAATTCGTATTCTTATTATTATAATTTACTACCTGTGAAGTCATTATATATGCTCCCGGCATTTTTGGAGCTTCCTTTTTTGAAGATGTGCAACTTGCCAATATCGCAATTACACAGATTTTTAAGTATTTCATAACAATAATGTTTTAAATTGAGTTAAAATTAACAAAATTTTTTGATACTGCCATATTTTAAATTGTCCTTCCATTTAAAGTATCTTTACCAATAAAAAACTCTGACATTCCCCCGAATTTATAAGAAGTTTCAATCCTTTTCGCCAAAATCTTATTGGAAAGAAATAATTGCAGCCTTAATGATATTGCTCGCTTTTATTTTCTTCAGAAGTGAACGAAAGGAATTATTACAGATAATCCCGAATATAGAAAACGCAGATCCGTTTTGGCTTTTGTCAGGCATCCTCGTTGCTTTTCTTTATGTTCTTTTTCAAAGTGGTATATATGTAAGCAGCTTTGCTTCTATAGGACTCCCCTTAAAATGGATTGATTCTATTGAATTATTTTTAAAAAGGAATTTCCTAAGCATTTTTTTGCCGGCAGGCGGAGTAAGTTCCCTGGCATATACCCCTATGCAATTAAGAAAAAGGGAATTTAATAAAACACAGATCCATCAGGCGAGTGGCTTGTATGGTTTTGCCAGTTTGTTTACTGTTTTTTTAGTTGGCTTTCCTGTGGTTATTTTATTTGCATTCTCAACAAATAAAAACTCAGGCAACGCCTGGCTTGGCCTTCTGATGGTTGTTCTTGTTCTATTGAGCTTAATCTGGATGGCGAAGACCCTTAAAGCTAAAGGAAATTTATATGCATTTATCGTAAAAAAAATTCCCCGTTTGGGCCCGCTGATAGATGAGTTTTTTGCAGCCAATGTGAATAATAAAAAATACTCAGGAGCTGTTCTTTTTTCCACCGGTGTAGAATTTACGGGTATATTTCATGTTTATATTGCAATGCTTGCTTTGGGGGTTCCTGCCTCTTTTTCTGTTGCAGCCATTGCCTACATAGTTTCAGTATTGCTAATGATATCTTCTCCATTTTTGCGGGGATTGGGCGCTGTAGAATTAACACTTGTCTATATCTTGGAATTATATGGATATTCTACCATTCAGGCATTATCAGTTACCATTTTATACCGCGTATTCGAATTCTGGCTGCCAATGATGCTGGGCATATTGGCATTTGCCTGGAGAGGAAGACACCTATTTGTAAGAATCGTTCCTGCATTGCTCATTTTTACGCAAGGACTTCTAGATATCATTTCTGTAGTAACACCGCCCATTCATTTACGGCTCAAACTGATCAGGAAATTCGTTCCTTTAGAAGCCATTAACGCATCTAACATATTGGTATTATTTACAGGGTTGGCATTATTAATTACTTCGGCATTTATGTTGAAAGGATTAAAAAATGCATGGCGTATTGCTTTGCTTCTTTCTGTATTTTCCCTGATAGGAAACCTTACCAAAGCGCTGGATTATGAAGAAGCCATTTTTGCGGGCGCCATTATTATTTTATTATTATTAAGCCAAAGCCAATACCGCATTCGCAGCAGTGTAAAATGGATAAGATTAGGTATTTTTTCCGTCCTGATTGTTTTTTTATCCGTAATGATCTTTGGCTATTTTAGTTTTTATTTTATTGATAAAAGACACTTTGGGATTGACTTTACATGGAAACAATCATTGCTTAATACTTTTCAGATATTTTTTTTGGGAGGCGACAATTCGCTGCACCCCCTCACTCCATTTGGTCATGAATTTATTTTGCTCATCCATTCACTTGGATTTTTAAGTTGGGGTTTTCTTTTGTTCACAATTATTAAACCTTTTGTAAAAATTGATACCGAAACAGATTTTAGCAGGGAAAGAGCAAAAATTTTATTACAGGAATATGGAAATTCTTCACTTGATCATTTTAAAATTTCGGATGACAAACTTTTTTATTTCTCTGAACTCCACGATGGCTTTGTATCTTACAGAATTGCCAATGGTTTTGCCATTGGCCTCGAAGAACCGGTATGTGCAGAAGAAAATAAATTAGAAATATTAGAAGAGTTTTATTTACAATGCAAAAAAATGGGATTGAGAGTTGCCTTTTACAGAGCCAACGAAAATAGTATTTTATGGTTTAATCAATTGAGAAAACAAAAAATAATCATCGGACAGGAAGCCATTCTTGAGGTAGCAAATTTTACATTGCAGGGAAAAGATAAACGCTCTTTGCGTAATGGACTCAACAGTCTCGAAAAAAAAGGCTTTACCACACAAATACATTATGCGCCACAGAATAACGAAATAGTAAATGAATTAAAAGTTATCTCCGATGAATGGTTACTGGCGTTTGAGAAGGAGGAGCAGGTTTTTAGCCAGGGAACGTTTAATGCCGATGAAATACGAGAGCAGGATATTATAACGGTTACTAATGAAGAAGGAAAAATAGAGGCATTTCTAAATATCATACCCGATTATTCGCCGGAAGAATGTACTTATGACCTGATAAGAAAAAAAAGTGATTCGCCGGGGGGCTGCATGGACGCTTTAATTATAAAACTAATCGAATATGCTAAAGAAAAACAATACAAGTATATTAATCTTGGCCTTGTCCCTATGACGGGAATTACCGAACCACAAAGCCCCTCTGAACAGATAATAAAATTTGCCGGAGAAAAGCTAAAACGATTCAGGCATTTTCATGGACTTCGCGATTTTAAAGAGAAATATGCAACCATCTGGGAAAATAAATTTCTTGTCTATGAAAATGATTATGACCTGATACAATTGCCTGCCGTTCTCAATAAAGTAATGACACCTTAAAATACATTTATGAAAAAATCAATAATTTGGATTTTGTTTTTTTTTACAACAATTGCCAATATTTCTTTTTCAACTGCCGGAAATTTGCCAATAACGGAATGGAAAGCTACCAACAATGATAAGCCTCTCTTATTTTATATTTCAGGAGATGGAGGGCTTAATAAATTTTCTACCGGCTTATGTGAATCCCTTAATCACAATGGATTTGATGTAGTAGCACTAAATTCAAAATCTTATTTTTATAATAAAAAAACACCCGAGCAAACTACACAGGATATCTCAAATTATTTAACCAAAAAATTAGCCGGAAGAACCAATCCCAAAATTGTTTTTATTGGATATTCCTTCGGCGCTGATGTATTGCCATTTGTATTAAACCGGTTACCAAAAAATATTTCTGATGAGGTAGATGTTTCCTTTATAATGGCTTCTTCCGGAAATACAGATTTTGAAATTCACTGGCTGGATATGTTTGGTATTAATAAAAAGAGAAGCATGGATGTAGTGAATGAAATCAACAGACTCCGGAATACAAGAATAGTAATTATAAATGCCAGTGATGATAAAAATCTTGATATAAAAAGAATCAGTTTGAATAAATTCACCCTTGTTGTATTGCCCGGTGGCCACCATTTTGATAACGATATTGATGAAATAGTACAAAAGATTATAAGATATATTTAGGAATAAAATTTTTATGAATATGAAAAGGGTATTATTTTGATCGGAAAATTTTTAACCCAAAAAAAATTAAAATTGAATGAGAATGGGAATATTCTTATGAAATTAATGCGGCATTATATCTTACGGGATTTGGATTTTTGATTGGTGCTGCCTTGTCAAAAAAGTATGATGAATATAAGAAGTGAAAACTTTTGAAAATTTCATAATACTTTTTTTAAGGATTATTCCTGAATTTCCGATTTAAATCTTTTAGTTCTTATTTTTTCTTCTTTACTTTCCCTTGTTTAACGTGGCATTAATCTTGAACATTATACTTACCATTAGAAAACTTCGTTTCTTTGATGAAATATTTGACAGATTGTCAATTGAAAAACAAATATGAATAAAAATTATTTTCTTAGTGGGCCAGAAGACGAAATGGAATTTATGCCCATGATTCCAATGAATGAAGACAATGACTCGAACGACGAACAAGCCATTCCTGCTGAATTACCACTGCTTCCTTTAAGAAATACGGTACTTTTTCCAGGTGTGGTAATTCCGATTACAGTTGGCAGAGATAAGAGTATAAAAGCTGTAAATGATGCTTACAAGGCTGACAAACTGGTAGGAGTTGTGTCACAAAAAGACAGTCTTGTGGAAGAGCCTGCTATAAAGGATTTGGTAAATATAGGAACCGTTGCAAAAATCCTTAAACTTATCAAAATGCCTGACGGAGGTACTACAGTTATTATACAGGGCAAAAAAAGATTTCAGATAGATGAGATCACTTCTGACGATCCGTATTTTAAAGCTAAAATAACAGTGCTGAAAGATGAAGAATTAAAGGATGATAATGACTTTGAAGCAATGGTTTCTTCAATAAAAGAACTTTCCGGGCAGATCATTCAGTTATCTCCCAACATGCCTTCTGAAGCAACAATCATTTTAAAAAATATTGAAAATCCTTCATTTTTAATACACTTTGTAAGCAGTAACCTGAACAGTAATATTGTTGAAAAACAGAAATTACTTGAAATTCAAAATATAAAAGAAAGGGCCGAGGTTTTGTTGAATTTATTGCAAACTGAATTGCAATATGCAGAATTAAAAAATAAAGTTACCAATAAAACACGGGCAGAACTTGATAAGCAGCAGAAAGATTATTTTTTGCAACAACAATTAAAAGCGATTAAAGAAGAATTGGGCGGCGATAATGTAGCAGAGGTAAAAGAAATGCAGAAGAAAGCCGAAACTAAAAAATGGCCTGCGGCAGCAAAGGATTTGTTTAATAAAGGCGTGGAAAAATTAGAGCGCATGCATCCTTCTACTCCCGATTATTCTGTAGTATATAATCACCTGGATCTGATGCTGGACCTTCCGTGGGAAGATTATACCAAGGATCAATACGATTTTAAAAAGGCAAAGAAAATTTTAGATCACGACCATTATGGAATGGAAAAAATAAAACAAAGGATACTGGAATATCTCGCTGTGCTCAAATTAAAAGGCGACATGAAAAGCCCGATACTTTGTTTTGTAGGCCCTCCGGGAATAGGAAAAACTTCCCTTGGAAAAAGTATCGCTAATGCCATCAATAGAAAATATGTAAGAGTGAGTCTTGGCGGCTTACATGATGAAAGCGAAATCCGAGGACATCGTAAAACATACATCGGCGCTATGCCTGGAAGGATTTTACAATCTATCAGAAAAGTAAAATCCTCAAATCCTGTAATGATCCTGGATGAAATAGATAAAGTAGGAACTGATTTTCGTGGAGATCCTTCTTCAGCTTTGCTGGAAGTTTTGGATCCTGAACAAAACAATAATTTTTATGATAATTACTTAGAGATGGAATATGATCTGAGTAAAGTTCTTTTTATCGCAACGGCTAATAACGTACAAAATATTCAACCCGCTTTGCGCGATCGCCTTGAGATCATTGATCTAAGCGGATATGCAATTGAGGAAAAAATAGAAATAGCAAAAAGACATTTGGTACCAAAACAAAAAGAAGCACATGGGTTAAAAGATGTTTCGTTTAAAATAAGTGACGCTGTACTGGAAAAAATCATTGCTGATTTTACAAGAGAAAGTGGCGTGCGTGAACTCGACAGGCAATTGGCCAGTGTGATGAGAAAACTTGCAAGAGAATATGCAGAAAAAGGAAAATTAAAACCTACTGTAAGCATCAATGATGTAGAAAAAATTCTGGGAAGATCAAAATATAATAATGAAATGTACAAAACTGCAAATATAGCAGGAGTGGCTGTAGGGCTTGCCTGGACCTATGTTGGCGGTGATATTCTCTTTATTGAATCTACTACAAGCGATAATGGCAAAGGAGATTTAAAACTCACCGGCAACCTTGGAAATGTGATGAAAGAAAGCGCTTCTACTGCATTGAGCTATCTGCAATCCAATGCAAAAAAATATGGAATTGACCCTGAAGCTTTTAGTAAAAAGAATGTGCACATTCATGTGCCCGAAGGCGCAGTTCCCAAAGATGGCCCAAGCGCCGGCATTACTATGATGACTGCACTTGCGTCTTCATTTACCGGCAGAAAAGTGAAACCTTACATGGCTATGACCGGTGAAATCACCTTGCGTGGTATGGTGCTTCCGGTAGGTGGAATCAAAGAAAAAATCCTGGCAGCAAAACGGTCAGGCATACGCGAAATTATTATGAGCGCACAGAATGAAAAAGATGTCAATGATATCAATCCTAATTATATAAAAGGTTTAAAAGTAAATTACGTGAAAACGATGCAACAGGTGCTGGACCTGGCTTTGGCATAATGAGTCCCAAAAACTATCAATGGAAATTTATAAAATTCAGTCTTTTAAATACCAAAATAAAAAAGCTTATTAGAAAACCTGAGGTTTTGTACACTTTAAAAAGTTTCAAGTAAACCAATTTTCCGGTCAGCAGGCAAACAAATAATTGAGATTTTGATTTTTATTGAAACCGGGAAAAGATTAGTAACCCATTGGATTTTTCGTTCTTAAAATTACAGACTTGAAAAGAAGTTTACGGGATAGGTTGTAGATGTCGAACAATGTATTGAACAGTGTTTTATGTTATATCGTATATGAGAAGTGTGATCGTTCAGCTAAACAACAAATAACCAGCTTTTCTATTTCCTTATTGAAAATTAGTTCGCTAACTTAATAAAAGATTAATAACAAAAGGGACCACATAATTGTAGTCCCTTTTACATTAACACATTTTAAAACCTAATTATTTTACTTCTTCAAACTCTGCATCAGTTACATTATCTCCTCCTGCATTAGCTTCTGCGTTTTCAGTATTAGATTGTTGTCCGTTAGCCTGCTGTCCATCACCGCCCGGAGCACCTGCACCTTGAGTTGCCTTATACATTTCTTCACTCGCGGCAGTCCATGCTGCATTCAATTCTGTAACAGCGCTATCCACGCTACTTACATCTTGTGTTTTGTGCGCTTCTTTCAGTTTTGTCAAAGCGGTTTCTATAGGTGCTTTCTTATCGGCAGATATTTTATCACCATATTCTTTCAATTGTTTTTCTGTCTGGAAAATCAAGCTATCAGCCTGGTTCATCTTATCCACTTTTTCTCTTTCCGCTTTATCAGAAGCTTCATTAGCCTTGGCTTCATTCTTCATTTTTTCTATTTCTTCTTTGCTCAAACCACTACCTGCTTCTATACGAATATTGTGAGATTTTCCGGTCCCTTTATCTTTTGCAGAAACATTTAAAATACCATTGGCATCAATATCAAAAGTTACTTCAACCTGTGGCACGCCACGAGGAGCCGGTGGAATTCCATCCAGATTAAAAGTTCCCAGGCTTTTGTTTTGAGAAGCCATTGGGCGCTCACCCTGCAATACATGAATTTGTACTCCGGGTTGATTATCACTGGCAGTTGAAAATACTTCGGTCTTTTTTGTAGGAATAGTAGTGTTGCTGTCAATTAGCCTTGTCATTACACCACCCATAGTTTCGATTCCCAATGAAAGCGGAGTTACATCCAACAACAATACATCTTTAATTTCTCCTGTCAAAACACCACCCTGTATAGCAGCTCCAATAGCAACTACTTCATCAGGATTTACTCCTTTGTGCGGTTTTTTACCAAAGAAATTTTCCACCAATTCCTGAACTTTAGGAATACGGGTAGAACCACCTACAAGAATTACTTCATTAATATCATTCTTGCTTAAACCCGCGTCTTTCAAAGCGGCTTCACATGGTTTTAAACAACGTGCGAAAAGATCATCACACAACTTTTCAAAATGGGCGCGAGTCAGTTTTTTTACCAAATGCTTGGGAACGCCGTCCACTGCTGTAATATAAGGAAGATTGATTTCAGTCTCAGTTGAAGAAGACAACTCGATCTTTGCCTTTTCTGAAGCTTCTTTCAATCGCTGCCATGCCATCGG